>JBDSKP010000592.1:0-1650 GCA_039916925.1 Duganella sp. | reverse complement strand
CGCTGGCGGCGGTCCTTCGGATACAGCGCCACGTACTCGGGCGCCGGAAAACTGTCCTCCAGGTACTCCGTGATGGCGCTCGACTCGGTCAGCACGAAATCGCCCTCGACCAGCGCCGGCACGCGGGCGGTCAGGGCGCGATCGGCGTAAGCGCCGCGTTTTTGATGGCCGGCCGCCAGATCGACCGTCTGCACGGTGAACGGCACGCCTTTTTCGGTCAGCGCCACGAAGGCGGACAGGGCGTAGGGGCTGGTGAACAGGCTATCGGTGTACAGGATAAAAGACATGGCGGCTCCGGCTTGGGTAGATTTATTCACATGGTAGACCTTGCCGTAGCGCCTGTATAACGTTATATTTTCGTGATTCTAGCTAATTTTATTCACATAGTTATCCACAGCATGCCGACCTGATGAGCGCCAGCCGCCGCCTGCCCAATTTTTCCGCCTTGCGCGCCTTCGAGGCGGCGGCGCGCCACGAGAACTTCTCGCGGGCGGCGGAGGAGTTGCACCTGACACATGGTGCGATCAGCCACCAGGTGCGGGCGCTGGAACAGGAATTGGGCCGGCAATTGTTCGTGCGCAACGGCCGACAGGTGAAAATAACTAGCGACGCGCTCAAATTCGCCCAGTTTTTAGGCAAATCCTTCGCCGATATCGCCGTCGCCGCCGACGCGATGCGCGCGGCCAGCGTCAACCAGCGGCTGACGGTGACGTCGATCCCCTCGTTCGCGGCGCGCTGGCTGGCGCCCCGGCTGGGCCGCTTCATCGACTTGCATCCCGATATAGAGGTGGTGTTGCAGTCGAGCGGGCAGCTGCAGGATCTGGCGCGCGATGGCATCGACGTCGGCATCCGTTTCGGCCGGGGCAACTATCCCGGCATGGTGGTGGAGCGCTTGATGGGCGATGTCTACTATCCGGTAGTAAGTCCTCACTACCGCGCCGGCGCACTGCCGGCGACGCCCCGGCACTTGCCGCAGCAAACGCTGCTGCGCTCGGTCGAGCCGTGGTCGCCGTGGCTGCGCGCGGCCGGCGTCGACATGGCGGAGCCGTCGGGCGGGGTGATGTTCGAGGATTTGTCGATGCTGATACGCTCGGCCGCCGACGGCAACGGGGTGGCGCTGGTGCGCCATGTGGTGGCGATGCAGGAGATCGCCTCCGGGCAACTGGTGCGGTTGTTCGATATCGCCACGCCTTGCCCGGATGAGTATTTCTTCGTCGCGCCGGTGGCCTCGGCCGGCAGGCCGCAGGTGGTGGCGTTCCGCGACTGGTTGCTGGAAGAAATCGCCGCCTTCCAGCGCCAGCAACTTACATGACGATCTTGACCATCGGATGCGCCGACAGTTCCGAATACAGCGCGTCGAGCTGTTCGCGGCTGACGGCGCGCACGGTCACGGTCAGGCCGGTGTAGTTGCCCTTGGCCGAGGGCCGCACTTCCATCTTGCCTTCGTGGAATTCCGGGTCGTGCTTTTGCACCACCAGCACGATGGTCGGGGCGAAGTCGATATGGGTCGGCCCCATCACCTTGATCGGGAAGTCGCTCGGGTATTCGATGAGGGACTCTGACGGCGGGATCGCTTGCATATTCATTCCAATCAAAAATAAAAACCGGCGGCATCAACACGACGCCGCCGGCCTCCATTGTAGCAATTCC
>JBDSKP010000591.1:0-3588 GCA_039916925.1 Duganella sp. | reverse complement strand
CTAATCCGCCCTACGTGTTTCAGAAGAAATCCGCAGTTAGTTCCAGAGCTTCCACCAGTGACGCTCGGCCTTCTTGCCCTCGTCGAGGAACTTGCTGGTCGGGTAGTTGAGCTTGAACACGCGCATCGTATCGTCGCGCAATTCCGTCATGCCCAGCTTGTCGTAGCTGCGGATCATGATGAACAGCGCCTCTTCGATCGCCGGCGAGTCGCGGTAGTCACTCATGATGCCCATGGCGCGATTGGCCGCGGCCAGGTAGGCGCCGCGACGGTAGTAATAACGCGCCACGTGCACCTCGTATGACGCCATGGCGTTGAGCAGATAGCGCATGCGGTCCAGCGCGTCCGGGGTATACTTGCTGTTCGGGAACTTATCCACCAGTTGCTTGAACGCCGCGTAGGCCTCGCGCGTCGCCTTCGGGTCGCGTTCGGTCGTGTCCTGGGCGTAGATGAAGTTCAGGAAGCCGATCTGGTCGTTGAAGTTGATCAGGCCGCGCAGGTAGTACATATAGTCGACGTTGTTGTGGTTCGGGTGCAGCTTGATGAAGCGCTCGACCGCCGCCAGTGCCTGGGCCTGGTCCTGCGACTTGTAATAGGCGTAGGCGATCTGCATCTGCGCCTGCTGGGCGTAGGTGCCGAACGGATAGCTCGATTCGAGCTTTTCGTAGAGCTGGATCGCGCGCTCGTAGTGCGCGCCGTCGAGTTCTTCGGTCGCCTCCGAGTATAATTTCGTCGCGGTCCAACCTTTTGTCTCGTCCACCTTATCCGAGAAAATGCCGCAAGCGGACAAACTAAGCAGAACCAACGTTGCTGCGACTACCGATAATTTTTTTTGCATATGTTTTGCAAGAAGCTGTTTAACCAAAGTTTTACAATAGGCTGATTATAGCCGATGGGAATGCCGTGATATTAACTCCAAAGCCGAATTCGGCCGAATCCTCCTCCAAACCGGACCACGAACGCGAATCCGACCTCGACCTGCCCGCGGAGATCGAAGTCCAGGACGGCGACTACGGCGACGACGAAGACGGCCTGGCTCCGATCGAACTGGAACTGACCCCGGAAGCGTGCGGCCAGCGCCTCGATAAAGTCATTTCGAAGCTGGTGCCGCAGTTTTCGCGCGGCCGCCTGCAGATGTGGATCGACGACGGCTTCGTCACCGTCGACGGCAAAGTGGCCAAAAGCACCAAGGATACCGTCTACGGCGACGAGAAGATCGTCATTCTGCCCCAACCGGCGCCGGAAGACGAGGCTTTTAAACCGGAAGCGATGGAACTTAACATCGTTTACGAGGATGACCACCTGATCGTCATCAACAAACCGGCCGGCCTGGTGGTCCATCCGGGCGCCGGCAACTGGTCCGGCACCTTGCTCAACGGCCTGCTGCACCACTGTCCGCAGCTGTCGGGCGTGCCGCGCGCCGGCATCGTCCACCGGCTCGACAAGGATACCAGCGGCCTGATGGTGGTCGGCAAGACGCTGCCGGCGCAGACCGACCTGGTGCGCCAGCTGGCCGCGCGTACCGTCAAGCGCGAGTATTTCGCTTTGGTGTGGGGCACGCCGCGCGTTAGCGGTACTATAGACGCGTCGATGGGGCGCCATCCGAAGGACCGCATCAAGATGGCGGTGTCGAACAATTTCTCCGCCAAGCCGGCCATCACGCACTACGAGTTGCTGGCCAGCGGCGACCTGGACCGTCGCCCCGTCAGCCTGATGCAGTGCCGGCTGGAGACGGGCCGCACGCACCAGATTCGCGTGCACATGATGTCGATCGGCTTTTCGCTGGTCGGCGATGTGATGTATGGCAAGCAGCACCTGGCCAGCGTGTTCCCACGCCAGGCCTTGCAGGCCCGCCGTTTGGGGCTGGTGCACCCGGCCACGGGCGAGCAGTGCGAATGGCTGGTGCCGCTTGCCGAGGATTTTGCCGAGCTGATCGCCAAGGCCGGCATCGAGGAGCCTGAACAAATTTGAACGCCATCCATCAGCAATGGTTGACGCCGCATTGGCCGGGCCTGCCCGCCAACATCGGCACCCTGTCGACCACCCGCCGCGGCGGCGTGAGCCCCGCACCATACGACGACGGCATGGGCCAGGGCGGCCTGAACCTGGGCACCCACGTCGGCGACCAGCCGCACAACGTCGCCCGCAACCGCCAGATCATCGGCGAGATGCTGCCGTCCGAGCCGGCCTGGCTGTCGCAGGTGCACGGCACGGCGGTGGTCGACCTGACCACGCTGGCGCCGCAGCAGGTGCCGGAGGCCGACGCCAGCGTCAGCAACGTGCGCGGCAAGGTGTGCGCCATCATGACGGCCGACTGCCTGCCGGTGCTGCTGTGCGACGCCGAGGGCAGGACCGTCGGCGCGGCCCACGGCGGCTGGCGCGGCCTGGCCTCCGGCGTGCTGGAGAACACGGTCGAGTCGATGCGCGCGGCCGGCGCCGGCGAGCTGATGGCGTGGCTGGGGCCGGCCATCGGCCCCTACCAGTTCGAGGTCGGGCAGGACGTCATGCAGGCGTTCCTGAACGGCGCGCTCGACGACTCTGGCGTGCGCCACGTGACGGCCGCGTTTTCCCCGGTGCAAGGCAAGCCGGGCAAGCACCTGGCCGACATCTACGCGCTGGCGCGCTATCTGCTGCACCGGGCCGGCGTGGCGCAGGTGCACGGCGGCGAGTTCTGCACCGTTTCCAACTCGGGGCGCTTCTATTCGTACCGCCGCGACGGTGCCACCGGCAGGCAGGCTTCCTTCATCTGGCTCAAATGAATCAACGCGGCGCCGGCTTAGTCTTCGCCCTTGCCGTCGGCGGCCACGGCGGAGGCCGCGCGGGCGTCCATCGCCGCGCGCTCCTCGGCGCGGCGGCGGGCCTTGCGCCGGCCGCTGCCGGCGATGTACGCCAGGGTGCCCAGCGGCAGCACGCAATAGAACAAAAACGTTACAATTCCCGCAACGACGGTGGGCTCGGTGAGCGCCATCAGTCCGACGACGTAAATCCAGGCAATCGCAACGATCAGCATAGACAGGTCAACATAAAGCAGTCCGGTTAGAGATATTCACACTATTTTTAGGGAATCAAACATGAACGTGCCCGATCCTCAAGCCATTGCCAACGCCTGGATGTCGCAAATGAGCGACCCCGCGCAGTGGCAATCCTGGTTCAGCAAACTCCCGACCGCCGACGCCAATCCGCTCGCCGCCATCATGCAGGACGTCGGTGCCACCGTGCAACCGCAGGCGATGGAACAGCTCAAAAACCAGTATCTGGAAGACTTCGGCGCGCTGTGGCAGGACTTTTTGGCCGGTAAAACGCCGGCGCTCGACGATCGTCGTTTCAGCTCGCCGGCCTGGCAGGGCAATCCGATGTCGTCGTTCAATGCTGCATCATACCTGCTCAACGCCAAATTCCTGACCGCGATGGTCGACACCGTCGAAACCAGCCGCCATCAAAAGCAGAAGATCCGCTTCGCCGTGCAGCAGATCGTCGACGCCATGTCGCCGGCCAACTTCCTGGCCACCAATCCGGAGGCGCAGGAAAAGCTGATCGAAACCAACGGCGAGAGCCTGACCAAGGGCCTGGCCAACATGCTGGCTGACAT
>JBDSKP010000590.1:0-2032 GCA_039916925.1 Duganella sp. | reverse complement strand
CGTGCACATCATCGGACCGATGGCCTCGGAGCTGATCTCGGAAGCGGTCGTGGCGATGGAGTTCAAGGCTTCGGCCGAAGACATCGCACGCATCTGCCATGCGCACCCGTCGCTGTCGGAAGCGACGAAAGAAGCCGCTTTGGCAATTGACAAGCGTACTTTGAACTTCTAAGCAGTACCTACAGGCGGACTGCGGGCGGACTGCGGTCCGCCCGTTTTTGTTTGCGCCGCCCATACAGATCGAACACATGAACGTCGAAGAGTTTTATCAGCAAGCGCTGCAACAGCGCAATTTCAAGGCCGACGCCGCCCAGCGCCGCGCCGTCGATCGTCTGCAGCAATGCTACGACGAATGGGTCGCGTACAAGGGCCAGCGCTCGAGCACGTTCAAGCGCCTGATCAACCGTCCCGAGGTGCCCAAGGGCGTCTACATGTGGGGCGGGGTGGGGCGCGGCAAGTCGTTCCTGATGGATAGCTTCTATTCGGTGGTGCCGCTGGTGCGCAAGACGCGCCTGCACTTCCACGAGTTCATGCGCGGCGTGCACCGCCAATTGGACGAGCTGACCGGCGTCGCCAATCCGCTCGACGAGGTGGCCAAGCGCATCGCCAAGAAATACCGCCTGATCTGCTTCGACGAATTTCACATCTCGGACGTGGCCGACGCCATGATCATGTACAACCTGCTGAAGGCGCTGTTCGACAACGGCGTGTCCTTCATCATGACGTCGAACTACGATCCGAAACTGCTGTACCCGGACGGCCTGCACCGCGACCGCATCCTGCCGACCATCGAACTGTTGTACGAGGAGCTCGACGTGATGAACATCGACGCCGGCGTCGACTATCGCGGCCGCGCGCTCGAGCAGGTCGATTCCTACTACACGCCGATCAACGCCGAGACCGACAGAAAGCTGCGCGAGGCCTACGCCAGCATCGCCGAGACCGCCGACGAGGACCCGGTGGTGCGCATCGAGGCGCGCGAAATCCGCGCGCTGCGCCGGGCCGGCTCGATCATCTGGTTCGACTTCCACACGCTGTGCGGCGGGCCGCGTTCGCAGAACGATTATCTGGAAATCGCCAGCCGCTTCCATACCGTGATATTGTCCGGGATTCCGATGATGTCGGCGTCGATGTCGTCGGAGGCGCGCCGCTTCACGTGGCTGATCGATGTATTCTACGATCAGGGCGTGAAGTTGCTGATGTCGGCCGAGGTCGAGCCGGAGGAGTTGTACACGACCGGCACCCTGGCCAATGAATTTCACCGCACCGTGTCGCGCATTGTCGAGATGCAGTCGCGCGAGTACATGGATAAAGAACAGCGCGCCGCGGCCGGTTCGCTGGCGTGATGCAACAGGAAAGCATATGAGAGCAAGTTTGAAACCGTTGGGCGGGATGCTTGCCGTGGCCATCGCCGTGGCGTTGGCAGTGCCTGCCATGGCGCAGGAAGCGGCGTCCATGGCGCCGTCGTCGCACTCGGTCGCCGAGGCCGACGCCACGTTGGCCAGGGTGGCGAGGGAGCGTGACGCCGTCAATGCCGAGTACGCCGCCGCCGAAACGGTGTGCTACAACAAATTCTTCGTCAACAACTGTCTGGACAAGGCCAAGGAAAAACGCCGCGTCGATTTGGCCAACCTGCGCGCGCTGGAAGTGGAGGCCGAGCATTTCAAGCGCGCCGATTCGGTGGCGCGCCGCGACGCCGACCTGGCCGAGCGCGCCCGCAAGGACGACGCGGAGCTGGCCCGGCGCGAGGCCTTGCCGCCCAAACCGGTCAAGGACGTGGAGGACAAGCCGGCGCCGGTCCCGGCGAAGGGCCGGCGCATCGCCGAGCGCGAGGCCGAGCATGACGCCAGGATGAAACGCGAGGCGGCGGCGACGGCCGCCAACGCCGACAAGCGCGCCGCCAGCGCCGCCCGCTACGAGCAGAAGAAGATAGACGCCGCGCGGCGCCAGGCCGATGTGGCCAAGCGCGTGGCCGAGACCGAACGCAAGCGGGCCGCCAAGGTCGAGGCGGAAAAGAAGAAGGCCGCCGCGG
>JBDSKP010000589.1:0-3625 GCA_039916925.1 Duganella sp. | reverse complement strand
ATTACGGCGTTCCGCCTAATCCGCCCTACGTGGATCGGCGACGGGTTGGCCGAAGTCCGGCGTGCCGTCGGCGTTCCAACGCAGCACTTGGGCGCGCGTGTGGCGGTTTGGGTCGTTCAACGGGTCGCCGACGATGTCGCGGTAATTGCGCGCGTGGTACACCAGGATGTCGGTCTTGCCGTCCGGCGTGGTCGTGAACGAGTTGTGCCCCGGCCCGTACTGGCCGTTCGCTTCACTGGTGGTGAATACCGGTTTCGGCGATTTACTCCAGGTTGCCGGCTTTAGCAGATCGCCGTTCGCCGGCGCCGTCAACAATCCCAACGCGTAGTTGGCGTCCGTCGCGCTGGCCGAGTAACTGACAAACACCCGGCCGTTCTTCACCAGCGCCGCCGGCGCCTCGTTGACCGCGTACTTGACCTTCTCCCAATCATATTCCGGCTTGGTCAACATCACCGCCGGCCCTTTGATCGACCACGGCGTGTCCATCGCGGCTATGTAGATGTTGGTGGCGTGCGAGGCCGCTTCCGGCGCGACCTGCGTCCACAGCAAATAACGTTTGCCATCCAGCGCGAACGTCGTGGCGTCGAGCGAGAACGATTCCCAGCCCGTCTTGAGCTGCCCCAGCTCCTTCCATTCGCCCTCCAGCGGATTGGGCGAGCTGTTTTCCAGCACGTACAGGCGGATCTCCCAGATCTTGTCGGCTCGTCCGGCAGTGAAGTAGATATACCATTTGCCGTCGATGTGGTGCATCTCCGGCGCCCAGATGTGCGCGCCCATGATGCCGCTGGCGTGCTTGCGCCACACCACCCTGGCCTCGGCCCCGCCAAGATCGTTGAGCGAGCGCGCGCGCCGCAGTTCGATGCGGTCGTACTCCGGCGCGGTGGCGGTGAAATAGTAGTAGCCGTCGCTGTGCAGCGCGACCTGCGGGTCGGCCCGCTGTTTGACCAGCGGGTTGTTGAATACCGGTTCCGCCGCCGATGCGACGAGCGCAAATGAAAAAACAGCGGCCATGCAGGCCGCCGTTCTCAGTCCGCGCGCAATAAACGCTTGCGCCATGGGTGCCCTTAATTTTTGATCGATACACTGAAGAAGTAACGCCGACCGGACCATGCCAACTCGTTCACGCGGAACGTGTCGCCGGCGTCGGTGGTCTGCGCCTGGTCCGTCAGGTTCTTGCCTTCGATGGAGAACGTGATGTTCTCATTGTAGCGATATTGGAACTTGGCGTCGAGGAAGCCGGTCTTCTCCTGGAAGTTTGGATTACCCGAGACGTCGTTGGTGCCCGTGTAGAAGCGGTCGCGGTAGTTGTAGGCCAGGCGTGCGTTGATCTTGCCCAGGTCATACCACAGCGCGACGTTGTAGCTGTTTTTCGACAGCCCCGCATAAGGCAGCACCGTGCCGTCCAGGATATTGAGCCGCTCCGTCCCCGGCGCATATTTGTACGTCATGCGGGTGTAGTTGGCGTCGCCGCCGAAGCCGCTCAGCCAACCAGGCAGGAAGGTGAAGGCGGTGCGCGCCGTCAGCTCGACACCTTTGGTCGTGGCGCCCTTGCCGTTGATCGCTTGCGTGACGTCGAACAGTTCACCGTTCTTGAACAGGTCCACGCCTTTGACTATCTGCTTATCCAGGATGTAGCTCTCGATATCCTTCTTGAACAGGCCCACACTCACCTGGCTGTCGGCGCTCGGATAGTATTCGAAGCTCAAATCGGTGTTCTTGGCACGGAATGGCTTCAAATCCGGATTTCCGGCCGTGCAATCGTCGCTGCCGTCGCCGCCGAACACCGCCTGGCCGCTGTTGCGGATGCATCGGGCATTCGGCGCCAGCAGATCTACACTGGGGCGCGACATCACCTTGGCCAGTCCGAATCGCACCATGAACTTGTCCGGCACCACCCAGCCCATGACATTCAGGCTAGGCAGGTAGTCGTGGTACGTGTTCTCCACGGTGCCGATGCTGGTGCCGAACAGGTAGTCGGAATAGCCGCTACCGCTGCTCTGGCTGGCCATGCGCACGCCGTAGGTTTGCGAGCCGGTGGACTTGTCACGCGTGCCGGTGTACCGGACGCCGACGTTACCCCAGATCTGGTGGTTATACAGTTCGGTGTCGAAGTCGACGCGCAGATAGGCCGATCGGATGCGCTCTTCTACTTTGTAGACCGGCACTTGCGGATACATGTTGCCATCACTGCCCAAGCCTGCGTATATCCTGTCGAAGTTGAACTTGGAGGGATCGAAGAATTGCGTCGCCTGGCCGTACACCGGCGACAACCAGCCGCTCGGGATATTGTGGACCTTGTCGTAGCCGTCGAAGAACGTGCCCGGCGAGCGGCCCCGCACGGCGTCGATCAGTTGCGCCATCTGGGAGGCGCTCAGGTAGCCGCTGGACCAGGCGCTGTCGATGGCGCCGAACTTGTCGGGCGCGCGTATCACGCCGGTCGTGTTGTTAGGGTCATAGGTCAGCGTCTGATTGGTATTGGCCCCGCCAACGTTGACGTCATCCGCCGTGCTCACCACGTCCGCCCCACTACTTTGCTTGTAGCCGGCGCCCTTGTATTGCTGTGCCGACGCCTTGCGTGCCTGGACGCCGAACCAGACCTTGCTAAAGAATGGTGTCGACAGGCGGTATTTGAAATCGAGCTTGGCCTGGTCTTCGTCGTTCTTGGTTTCGTAGGGACGGTACTGCAATTCGGCGCGCACGTAGGAGCTGCTGTCATCCGGAGAATACCCGGCCGGGAAGGCGAAGTGCGGCATGCCGAGATTGTCGAGCGAGACTTTCAGGCCGGGCGCGTTCTGCGTCAGCACGACGCTGTTGGTCTCGTTGTGGTAGTTCGAGCGCGACGTGCCGCCAAGGCCCTCGATCTCCAGCGGTCCGTTTTTGTAGCTGAAACCGGTGCTCACATATCTGGAATCGATCTTCAGGTCGAAATCCCGCGCCGAGGTGCTGAAGGCCGCCTGGCCGCCCTCGCCGGCCGCGTAAGTGCAGTTACCAACCGTGTATTCGGTGACGTAGTGATTGGTCACGGTCATGCCGGCCGGCGTGGCGTTGGTCGGCGCGGCGACGCAGTTACCGCCTGACGGAACAGCGGACGCGTTGTAGGTCGGCGCGCGGCCGGCGCTGGACAGCCGGCTGACCGCATTGAAGTCGGTACCGAAATTACGGTCGTTCAGGCGCTGGTCCTGCTTGTTGCCCTGGTAGCTGACGAAGCCCTTCAACTCGTTGCTGAATTTGTACTGGGCGGTCAGTTCGGCCGACGAGCGTTTGTGGTCGCGGGTCCAGATGCCGTAGCGCGGCACGCCCGGCGAATAGTCGTACCACTGCGCGTTGCAGGCGGTTTTCTGCGCCGCCGTCAAGGCGGCCGACGAGCAACCGGCGGCGGAGGAAATGCCCGCCACCATCGGGTCGAGCGCGGTGACGGTCTTCTCCGGCGAGAAGTCCCAGTCGCGCAGGAAGCGCCAGCTGGTGTTGCGCGTGTAGTCGTTGCGCGTGCGGACGTCGTCGTAGACCACGTTGGCCATCACCCCCAGGCGGCCGTCGAGGAACTGGTCGGCGATCAGCAGGCTGGCGCGCGGCTGCACGCCGCCACGACTCGACGCCTGTTCGCCCGACAGCGTGCCGGCCATGG
>JBDSKP010000588.1:0-4716 GCA_039916925.1 Duganella sp. | reverse complement strand
TCTTCAACTCGAACGGGGCGTGGCCTTGCGCCAGATGCTGCGCGTTCATCTGTTCGAACGCTGCCAGGAACTCCTCCGGGTCCATATTGCGCGTTAATTCCGTCAGGATCACGCCGGGGTGCACGCTCGCAGCCCGCACGCCACGGCCGCGATGGCGGGCGTCGAACGCTGCGGCCAACAGCGCATCACCGGTCTTCGAGCGGCCATAGGCGACCCACGTATCGTAAGGCGTGCGCTCGAAATTCGGGTCTTCCAGATCGACGTCGGCAAACCGGTGGCCGTTGGAGGACAACATGACCAGCCGCGCGCCTTCGCGCATCAGCGGCGCCAATCGGTTGATCAGCACGAAGTGGCCCAATACGTTGGTGCCGAACTGGGTCTCGAAGCCATCCTTGGTTAGCGCGAACGGCGTGGCCATGACGCCGGCGTTGCCGATCACCAGGTCGAACGGCTTGCCGGCGGCGACGGCGGCATCGCTCACCGCGCGCACCGATGCCAGATCGGCCAGGTCCATCGCCACCACCTGCAGCGAGCCGCCGCTGTGCCCGGCCGCGTCGCGCACAGCCTGGGTGGCGCGGTGCGCCTTGTCGAGATCGCGGGCGGTCCCGATGACGTCGGCCCCTTTCGCCACCAGCGCGCGGGCGGTTTCGACGCCCAGTCCGGCAGAGACGCCGGTGATAAAGACACGCTTGTCGAGCAGATCGACGCCTTCCAGCACCTCGTCCGTGGTCGATTTTTCATTAAAGTGTTTGGTATTCAAAATGTTCTCCAGTTGGTCAATGGGCTGGCGACAATGTGCGCCCGCCATGGACAAGATACGCTCACCGAACTGCGGATTTTTTTCAAAACTGATCGAATTCTTGCCTGATCCGATCAGATCATTGCTCGCGCGCGTGGACCGTGCGACACTGGCGCCATGAAGGATTTACTCGATCAGATGTGCCGCCGGGTGCTGCGGCACGAGACCCCTAGCCTGAGCTCGCCCGTCCCGCGCCTGGCGCTCGGTGCGTTCCGGCAAACGGAGCCGACCATCATGGCGGTCGAGGCCGGCGTTTGCCTGGTGCTCCGTGGCGCCAAGCAAATGATGGTGGGGACGAAAATGCTGCGCTACAGCGCCGGCGCCTGCTTCGCTTCGCTGATCGAATTGCCGACGACCTGCTGTGTGTTCGAGATGGATGGCGACTTGCCTTACATCGGCACGGGCCTGTCGCTGGATCACGAGGTGTTCAGCGCGCTGATCGCCGATATGCCGGACGCGCCATCCCCCAAAGTGGTGCCGACGTTTAACGTCCAGTCGATGTCGCGCGACGTGCTGGAAGCCTGGGACCATCTGCTGGCGCTGCTCGACACTCCGGACGATATCGCCGTGCTGGCGGCGTCGCGCGAACGCGAGTTGCTGTATCGGCTGTTGCAAAGTCCGCACGGCCCCTTGCTGCGGCAGATCGGCCGGCAAGAGGGGCGGCTGGCGCAGGTGCGGCGCGCCATCGACTGGATGCGCAAACATTTCGACGAGTCGTTCCCGATCGAGACCGTGGCCGACATCGCCGGTATGAGCGTACCGTCGTTTAACCGGCATTTCCGGATGGCTACGTCGTCAAGTCCACTGCAATATCAGAAAACGCTCAGGCTGCAGGCGGCGCGGCGTCTGCTCGCTGCCGATGCCGACGCCACGCGCGCGGCGTTCGCGGTCGGCTACGAGAGCCCGTCGCAATTCAGCCGCGAATATGCGCGCCTGTTCGGGCGGCCGCCAAAACAGGACGCATCGCGCCTGCGGGAAAATATCCTGGACGTGTCAAGCATCGTCATTTGACAGGGGCGAGCCGGGCCAGGCTCTGTGGCTTTATCGCCAAAATGCAACGCTTGGCCACGCCGCCGACTGTCCATGGCAGACTCGGCGATTGCGGCTTTGTTACTCTAAATTAACGCGTATATAATAAATAGCACGGCAGTGATTTTTTGACAGTTAGCTTACCGTGGCCGCCCATGCGTCTGCGAGAAAGAACTTGAATGAGCAGCAACCCGCCCCCGAGCGAAGCCAAGACTCAGGAATACGAATTCGAGCAAATGAACCTGCAGGTGGGCGGCCGGATCCAGTTCATCACGCATCGAACCATCAAACCTATCCAGCACTTCTCGACCATCATCGGCTGGGTCAAGGACGAGTACCTGATCGTCAAGGTGCCGTTCGAGAACAACGCGCCGATCTCGATCAACGATGGCGACAAGCTGACCATCCGCGTGTTTTCCGGCGTGAACGTGTGTTCGTTCGCCTGCGTCGTGCAGCGCGTGTTTCCCCGTCCGTTCTTCTATGCCCACCTGTCGTTTCCGGTGTCGATCCAGGGCACCAGTCTGCGCGCGGCGATGCGCGTCAAGGTCGATATTCCGGCGCAGGTGACGACCCCCGTTGGCACCACCTCCGTGTTCCTGGTGAACCTGAGCGTATCGGGCGCGCTGATCGAGTCGGCCAAGCGCTTGCCGGAAGACGATGCGCAGGTGGGGCTGTCGTTCTATTTGATCGCGCAGCCGGGTAATCGGCAGGTGCGCGTGAATCCGAATGCGACGATCCGCAATATCAATGTGGTCAAGCCTGCCGCTGGGGATAAGCCGGAGGTGTTTACCTATGGCGTGCAGTTTGTCGATCTGGACCCGGTGCATTACACCATGTTGCAGAACCTCACCTACGAAGCGTTGATCGCCGATCGTCAGAAGATTGTTTGAGTGATGCGTAAACTCGTAGAACATGATTCCCCAAACAAAAAAAACCGACCTAGGCCGGTTTTTTTATGCAACATCGATATTAAGGAGCGACGTTGTTTTTCGTGAGCGCTGCAAGGGCCGCAGGGTGAGTAACCGAAGTGGTAACGGTCCAGTTCACATTGGTCGCGCCAGCAGCTACGTTTGGAGTAAAGGTAACGGTTTTGGAGTCGACCCCGTCTCCCAAGCCAGTGTTGAGAATTACTGCAATCACGCCGTCAGTAACAGTTGCCGAAAGGACTTCTTTGGTCTTGGTCAACGCTGCTGGGATGCCATTCGTGTTTGCGTTGCAGCCGGTGAGCACGCCGCCGGCTTCCTGCGCGCACAGTGCGACCGCGGTCTTCATCGAATCAACCGCGCCCTGGATGTTGGCGACCTTGGCCTTGACCGTGTAGTCGCTGTACGCAGGAATGGCGACCGCTGCCAGAATGCCGATGATCGCGACAACGATCATCAGTTCGATCAGGGTGAAGCCGGCCTGGGCTTGTTTCTTCATCATTTTCATGGTTTTCATTTTGCGACTCCTGTGGGGTGAAAAATCGGGTGGTACACCTTCCTTATCGCAAGCGGCGTGCCAACCTCTTTTTCAGCCAAAATGGGCCGGAATATTTTTATAAGCGCCATTTTCGACGCGTTTTCTGCCGTTTTTTGTCAGTCCATACCGCCGCGATTTGTCAGCCGTGACAATGTGTGACAATTATTGTCAGGTGACGCGGAACGCCATCCGCGTGCCGCCGAGGTCTATCACGTCGCCGTGGCTCAGACGCCAGGCCTGCTTGCCGATCGCCACGCCGTTGACCAGCGGCGCCTGCCCGCCTTCGACATGCGTCAGCGTGTAGGTGTCCGGGTGGCGTTCGATGACCACCACCTGCACGCCGGCGCGGCCGAGCGTGGTCTGGGGCTTGGTCAGCGCCATTTGTTTTCCGGCATTGTTGCCGTTTAAGACTTCGATGTGGGCCAGCAGCGGCGCGGCGGCCATGCTCGGGCGTACGCCGTCGGCCACGAATTCGACCTGGAACTTGGCCATCTTGATGACGTCTTGATGTTTCAGGAAATGCTTGCCGATGCGGTGGCCGTTGACGAACGTGCCGTTGGTGCTGTGCAGGTCTTCCAGGAAGGAGTCGTCGAGGATGGTGACAATGACCGCGTGCTCGCCGCTGACGGCCGGATGCGCCAGCACGATGTCGTTGCGCGGATGGCGGCCGATGGTCATCCGTTCCTTGCTCAGCTGAACCTGCCGCGTCACTAGGTCGTCAAGGCTGACAATGATCTTGGCCAATCGATTCTCCTGATTCAGTGGTCCACTAGCACTTGCTTTCAGCCCGCACGGCGGCGTACAGGGGTCGGACCCGACGGGTCCGACCCCGCCTGGCCCTGCGGGGTGGCTGTGGCGCTCAATCGTCCGCCCCAAAAAAAATAAAGGGGAGCGCTGGGCTCCCCTTTATTATTCCACATTCAACCGGGCTGTTATTACAGCATGGCTTTCAGCAGACGCGCCATTTCGGACGGGTTCTTGGTGACGGTGATGCCGCAAGCTTCCATGATTTCCAGTTTGGCTTGCGCGGTGTCGGCGCCGCCGGAGATCAGCGCGCCGGCGTGGCCCATGCGCTTGCCCGGAGGAGCGGTGACACCGGCGATGAAGCCGACCACCGGTTTTTTCATGTTGTCTTTGATCCAATAAGCCGCGTTGGCTTCGTCCGGACCGCCGATTTCGCCGATCATGATGACCGCGTCGGTGTCAGGATCGTCGTTGAACATCTTCATGACGTCGATGTGCTTCAGACCGTTGATCGGGTCGCCGCCGATGCCGACCGCCGACGATTGGCCCAGGCCCAGCGCGGTCAGCTGACCGACCGCTTCGTAGGTCAGCGTGCCCGAACGCGAGACGACGCCGATGCGGCCCTTGCGGTGGATGTGGCCTGGCATGATGCCGATCTTGATTTCGTCAGGGGTGATCAGGCC
>JBDSKP010000587.1:0-6161 GCA_039916925.1 Duganella sp. | reverse complement strand
GGGAAGAATCGTCAGGTGCGGCGCATGACGGCGGCCGTCGGCTTGCCGACGCTGCGGCTGGTGAGGAGCGCGATCGGGGCGATTTCGTTGGCGTCGCATCCGTTGATGCCCGGCGAGTGGCGCGAGGTGTCGGCCAAGGAATTAAGCGCTTAACCCGCACGACCATGCAGGGTCGTACCCCGAGGGGTACGACCCTTAAGAGGTAACGCACGCGTCTCGTTCAACGCATGCCGGGTTTGGCCACAAGCGAAAAAACCCGCGCCGACCGAAGTCAGCGCGGGTTCTTGCTTGCACTCCCGGCGAGGGGAATTAAGCGGACAGTGCCTTCAGGGCAGCTGCCAGGCGGCTCTTATGGCGAGCTGCCTTGTTTTTGTGGATGATCTTTTTGTCGGCGATGCTGTCGATTTTCGACACGGACGACTGGAAGATTGCGGTCGCAGCAGCTTTGTCGCCGCCTTGGATCGCCTTGCGAACTGCCTTGATAGCGGTGCGCAGGGTCGAACGCTGGGACGAGTTGTGAGCGTTTTGCTTGACTGCTTGACGAGCACGTTTGCGCGCTTGTGCGGTATTTGCCATGGAATTTCCTAAATCAGGGTAAAGGTGCGTTTGCAAACATTATTGTTTGTCAAACAGGTGCGTTCAGTGCGTCTGCCGAACCATGTGAGCCAAACTGCTGCCTGCCAAACATTAGTGTCTGCGTAACAGAATTCTGTACAGCCTGCGATTATAGCGATCTTTTTCGGCGGGAGCAACTATAATCATGCCCCATGAACTTGCTTAAAACTCTAGCCGCCCTGAGCAGCATGACCATGCTGTCCCGTATCACCGGATTGTTGCGCGAAATCCTCATCGCCCGGGCCTTCGGCGCCGGCGGCATGACCGATGCCTACAACGTCGCCTTCCGCATCCCCAACCTGTTGCGCCGCCTGTTCGCCGAGGGCGCGTTCTCGCAAGCCTTCGTGCCCATTTTATCCGAATATAAGAATAAGCAGACCGAGGAGGCCACCAGGAACCTGGCGGACCATGTCGGCACCACGCTGGTCTGGGCCACGGTCGTGATCAGCGCGCTGGGCATCATCGGCGCCCCGCTGCTGTTGATGCTGGTCGCCAGCGGCCTGCAGCCGGACGATTTCGACGCCGCCGTGTGGATGACGCGCCTGATGTTCCCCTACATCGCCTGCATGTCGTTCGTGGCGCTGGCCGGCGGCATATTAAATACCTGGAGCCAGTTCAAGATCCCCGCCTTCACGCCGGTGCTGCTGAACATCGCGTCCATCCTGGCGTCGCTGTTCCTGCAGCAGCACCTGGAGCGGCCCATCTACGCGATGGCGATCGCGGTCTTCGTCGGCGGCCTGCTGCAGGTCGCCATCCAGATCCCGGCGCTGCTGAAGATCCGCATGATGCCGCGCATCTCGCTCAATCCGCTGTCGGGACTGCGCGACCAGGGCGTGCGCCGCGTGCTGCAGAAAATGGGGCCGGCGGTGTTCGCCGTCGCCGCCGCGCAAATCAGCCTGCTGATCAACACCAGCATCGCCTCCAACCTGGCCGAGGGCAGCATCTCCTTCCTGACCTACGCCGACCGCCTGATGGAATTCCCGACCGCCATGCTGGGCGTGGCCCTGGGCACCATCCTGCTGCCGAGCCTGTCGAAGGCGAACGTCGGCGGCGACACGGAGGAATATTCCTCGCTGCTGGACTGGGGCCTGCGCCTGACCTTTTTGCTGGCGATGCCCGCCGCCGTCGGCCTGGCCACCTTGGCCGTGCCGCTGATCTCCACCCTGTTCCAGAACGGTAAGTTCACGGCGGCGGCGGCGCACGCGTCGGCCGAGCCGCTGATCGCCTACAGCGTCGGCCTGCTCGGCATCATCCTGGTCAAGATCCTGGCGCCGGCCTTCTTCGCGCGGCAGGACATCCGCACGCCGGTGCGCATCGCGGTGGGTGTGCTGATCGCCACCCAGTTGATGAATATGGTTTTCGTGCCGCATCTGGCGGTGGCCGGGCTGGCGTTGTCGATCAGCCTGGGGGCGTGTCTGAACGCGGGATTGCTGTTCACCGGCCTGCGCCGGCGCGGCATCTACACGCCCAAGCCGGGTTGGGCGCTGTTTTTCACCAAGCTGGTGATCGCCTGCGCGCTGATGGGCGCCACCGCGTGGTACAGCGCGGCGCAGTTCGATTGGACCGCGATGGCGCATCAGACGCTGTTGCGCATCGGCGCGCTGATCGTGGTTATCGGCGTGTCCGCGCTGGTGTATTTCGGCGCGTTGATGGCGATGGGGTTCCGGTTCCGTGATTTCAAGCGCACGGCTCGCTAAACTCCGGGGTCAAGTCTAACATTTCTACACGGGCTGATCTTTAGGGCCGCCGACGGAGCTTGGCGGATTACGCTTCGCTAATCCGCCCTACGTGTTTTGTGTTTTAGATGTTATTTCTGTTCCGGCGGTGGCGGCTCCGGCGTGGGCTCGGCCGGCGGCTCCGGTTCCATCGCCGGTTTTTCCTCCTCCGGCGGCGGCGTCGGTTCCGGCTCCGGTTGCGGCGGCGGCGCCGGTGGCACCTCGGGGGGCGGTGGCAGCACCGGCTTGGGGGGAGTCCCCGGTGGTGTCACGGGCGCGCCCGGGGTCCCCGGCGGCGGCATGCCCGGCTTCACTTCCACCGCGCCCGGTTGCGCGTTCTGCCCAGCCGCCGGCGCGCCGCCGGTCGCCATGAAACGCCACTCCGAAATTTTCTGCTTGCCGGACAGGCCCTGGAACCGCGACGGGAAATTGCCTATCTTGACCGGCTTCGCGTCCGACAAGCTGTACACCGCCAGCACGCCGACCTTGTCGCCCAAGTAGGTGATGCCCCATTCCGCCTTGCCGGTCATCGGATCGACATACACCTTGCGCAAATGGCGCCGCACGCCCGGAAAGCGCGGGTCGCGCAGCAAATCCTTCAGCGACGGCGGCTGCGGCGGAAAACCGGCCGGCGTGGCGTTGGCGTAGCCTTGCAGCGCGTCGCTGAAGGCGGCGCCGATGTCGAGCAGCTCCCGCTCCGCCCTGCTCCGCTGCAGCACCGAACCGAGTTTCAGCGCCGACGCCGACACCAGCCCGATGATCGCCACCAGGATGATCAGGCTCAGATAAGTAAAGCCGCCCTCGCGGCGCTTGCGCGGCCGCCGCATCACCAGTCGGCGTAAGGCTTGCCGTTACGGTCGTTGCCCGGCGCGCCGCTCTTGATGTTGTAGACGCCCCCCTTGCCGGCGTCCTCCGGCGGGACGATGACCCACGTCGTTTCGCTGTCGGTGATCGGGTCGACCGGCAGCGCGCGCAGGTATTTTTTCTCGACCAGCTGGTCCAGCGAATCCGGATAGCGGCCCGTGTCGCCGTAATACTGGTCGAGCACCGTGCGCATGTTGCGCAGGTTATCGGCCAACACCACTTCCTTCGATTTGTCGATGCTGGGGAAGTAGCGCGGCACGGCGAGCGTCAACATCAGGGCGACGATGCCCAGCACCACCAGCAACTCGATCAACGTGAAACCCTTGGTCTTCATGGTCACCATTTTTTGTACGGAACGCCGTTCAAGCCGTTCTTTTCGCTCGTGCTGAAAACGTCGTAGACATCCTCGCCCTCTTTCGGCTGATCGGCTTCGCTGGCGTAACTGCGCTTGCCCCACGATTGCGCCTCGCTCAGCGTGGTGTCCGGGTTGAACGGATCGCGCGGCACGCGGCGCAGAAAGTAGATCTTCGCATGCTTGGGATTCTGCAGATCCGGCACCCCTTCGACCAGCAGCTCCAGCGTTTTCGGATACCCGGTCGAGGCCACCGACTTGGTCACGCGGCCCTGGTCGTAGGCCAGCTTGTAGGCGTCGATGGCCTGGCGGATTTCATGCAGCGCCTCGCGCAGCTCCTGCTCCTGGCGGCGCTGCACCACCACCTGCGCGGTCGGGATCACCAGCACGCTGAGCAAACCGAGGATGGTCAGCGTCACCAGCAACTCGATCAGCGTAAAACCGCGCGCGCGCATCATGCCCACCCCGGCGTCACTGCTGCGGAGGCGGCGAGATTTCGGCCGCCGGCTGCACCGGTCGCGGCTGCGCTCCCTGCGTCGGCGGCAGTGGCGCCGGCTGGCCGCTCGAAATCGGCATCGACTGCACCGGCGGCGGCAGGATCGCCTGCGTGGTCGCCCCGGTCGGCGCCGCGGCCGGCGGCTGGTTCGCCGGCGCGGCGGGGTTGGGCGGCGCCGGCATCGCGCCGGGCAGCTGCACCGGCGTGCGCAAGCTCAGGTCGGGACGGCGGCGGAAGCTCGCCTCGGTGCCGGCCGAGAACTCGGAGGCGCTGGCCTCCGGCCGTTGCACATTGCGGATCAGGTGCGGCGTGATCGACAGCACGATCTCGGTCTTCTGGTTGTCGTCACGCTTGCTGCCGAACAGGCGGCCGACGATAGGCAGGTCGCCGGCGCCGGGCAGCTTGGTGGCGGTGCCGCGCTCCTCGTTGTTGATCAGGCCCGCCAGCACCTGGTTCTCGCCGTCCTTGAGCTGCAGCATGGTGCTGGCCTGGCGCGTGCCGATCTGGTAGGCGGTGCCGCCGTTCTTGGTGGTGATGGTGTTGGTCAGGTTGCTCACCTCGAGCTGCACGCGGATCGCCACTTCATTGTTCAGATAAATGGTCGGTTCGACGTTGAGCGTCAGGCCGACATCGACGTAGGTGACGTTGTCGCTGGCGAAGCCGCCGATGCCCGACGATACCGTCGCCGTGATCACCGGCAGCTTGTCGCCGATGACGATCTTGGCCTTTTCCTTGTTGCGCACGCGGATGCGCGGATTGGCCAGCAGGTTGGAATCGCTGTCGGTCTTGTTGGCATTGATCGAGGCGGATACGCCGCTGATACCAATGCTGTCCGAATTGAGGCGGCGCAGGTCGCCGATGGTGATGCCGCCACCGGTCAAAGTCGACAGCGGCGACAGCCCCACGCTGGTCGGCCACTGCACGCCGAGATCGAGCAGCCTGCCGCGCTTGACCTCCAGGATCTCCACCTCCAGCATGACCTCCGCCTCCGGCGCGTCCTGCACCGCGATCAGGCGCTCGGCCAGACGGATCGCCTCCGGGTTGTCGCGCACGATGATCAGGTTGAGTTTTTCGTCGACGACGACGTCGCGCGATTTGAGGATGGTCTTGAGCGTGTTGGCCACCAGCTTGGCCTCGGCGTTCGCCAGGAAGAAGGTCTTGACCGTCATCTCCTGGTATTCCTTCAGTTTGGCCGCCACGTTCGGGTAGATCAGGATGGTGTTGGCGTCCATGACCTGCTGCTCCAGCTGATTGGTCAGCAGCAGGAAGTAGATCGCCGATTCGACGGTGCTGTTCTTCAGCATGACGGTGGTGCGCTGATCGGTCTTGACGTCCTTGTCGAACACGAAGTTCAGCCCGGAGCGGCGCGAGATCACCTCGAACACCTGCTTGAGCGGGGCGTCGCGGAACTCGATCGTGATCGGCTGCTTGTACGACTTCGCCAGGCCCGACTCCACCACCGGCAACGCGCTTTTCTCGGTCACTTCGCGCAGCAGCTGGCGCGCCTGCTCGTTGGACGGCGTCTCGGTCAGCAGCGCGTTGAGCCGCTGCTTGGCCAGTTCGTATTCCTTCTTGTTGGCGTGTTCGATGGCGGCGTCCAGCAGCTTGGCCTGGCGGCTGTCGCGCTCTATCGCGCGCAGGCCGCTGCGCGCGCGCTCGTTCATCTGGTCCAGGCCCAGCACGCGGCGGAAGCCCTGCTCCGCCAGGTCGGGATGGCCTTCCGCCAGCTGGCGCTCGGATTCGTCGAGCAGGCGCTGCGTCGCGCGGTCGCGCGCGACCAGATAGGCGGCGCGATATTCGGCGTTGCCCGGTTCGGCGCGCACGGCTTCCTGATACTTGAGCAGGCCCGCCTCCACCTGGTCCCTTGCGACCAGCTGGTTGGCTTCGCGGAAGGCCATTTGTCCGGCGCATCCGCTCACGCCGACGGCGATCGCCAACATGGCGGGCAGCGCGGCGCGACGGCGCCATGTGTTCAGATGACTAGCCATCAGTCGAATGCTCCAATATTAATCTGTTGTACTTGATTCAAAGGCAGATAGGTCACGGTCATCACCGGCGGCGCGATCCGGTCCACGCGGTAGGCGCCCTCGATCACGGTCTTGTTGCGCACCACATAAGT
>JBDSKP010000586.1:0-5452 GCA_039916925.1 Duganella sp. | reverse complement strand
GTGGACAATTGACATGATCATCCGCAGGCCAGGTCCGTCTGTGCTTTCCGCGGTCCTGGCCTTCACCGTCTTGCCGGCCGCGCGCCGCCAATCCGGGCGAATCGACGGCGTCCGTCGGCGTGGTGATGGCGGATGGCAAGCGCTATCTGGAAATCTCGCGCGACGGCGGCTACACCCGGCTCAAGCGCTGGGCGGGCAACGCGATCTGGTTGCGGTCGAGCTGGGGAATGGATGGCGAAACCACCTTCGCCGTCAGCTGGGACGGCAGGCGATACGCGCCGCTGCTGGTCGATTTTCCGCTGACCCGGCGCGCCTGTCGCGGCAGCCGCGTCGGTCTGTTGACGTTCAATCTCGTCGCCGGGCCGGGATACGTGGATGTCGACGCCGTGAGCTACGCGATCGACGCCGGCACGGCCTCCCGATAAAAAACGCACGGATATAAAGCAACGTTTTTAATCGAAAAAGCTTGTCATGTTATCGTTAACAACGCAGAATTCCGTTATTAAAAAACGATAATGGAGACGAAATGAAATCGTTGCTATCCGCCATGGCAAGCGCGGTTGCGATGGCCTTTTCGGGCTGGGCACAGGCCGGCGAGGCCGCTCCCAAGCCGCTATGCCGCGATCCGGTCTTCGACGGCGCGGCCGATGTCTCGATCGTCTACGACCGCGCCGCGAAGCTATGGAAAATGTTCTACACCAATCGCCGGGCGACGATGAAACTGCCCGACCCGGATGACGTCGAATGGGTTCACGGCACGGCCATCGGCGTTGCCACCTCGCGCGAGGGGACGGCGGATTTGCCCAAGGCGTGCACGGATGCGACGCTCTGGGCGCCGGACGTGTTTTATGAAAACGGCACCCACCACATGTGGCTCACTGTCGTGCGCGGCATCTTCCATCGGTGGGGCGTGGCGGGGGCCGAAGGGCGCGTCGCGCATCTGACCAGCACCGACCTGACCAAGTGGAACTGCGAGGGCACGGTGAAGCTGGCATCGGGCCCGCGCTGGCACCAGCGCACGGTGATCCAGGTGGCGGAGCTGGTCTACAAGGACGGCAAGCTCGGCGTCAATCGCGACGCCGATGTCGCGTTCCAGCTTCACGCCCCGGCCCATAGCGGTCTTCACTGAAGCATCGTTGGACAAATCAACCGGGGTGGGCACGCCGGCAGGCGCGCCTTTTCCGGAGTACGGCAGTTCGTCAATATAAGGGAATGAGAAGAAGCATCTGCATCCACACTTGGTAATACAAAAAATGGAGGGGACAAAAAATGACAAGACATAGATTCGACAAGTCGTGCAAGCGGCTCGTCTCGATGGCCATTTCGGCGTGTATCGCCGCAACGCTGCTGCCGTGGCCGGCGCAACCCGCGCACGCCGCGGACAGCATCCAGACGGTGGCCACCAGCTACCAGCCGACGGTCAGCGAGACGGTCGATGCCAGCGGTTTCAAGCATCCCGGCATCGGATTCACCAAGGACATTCTGGAAAACATGCGGACCCAGGTTCGTGCGCAGAGAGAACCCTGGACCACCTATTTCAATGCCATGCTGGCGATGGACGTGGCCTCGAAGACGCCGGCGATCAAGAATGTCAGCGGCGCCGATCCCGCCCAGCCGCGCTACTACGGCCTCTCTTCGCAGGGGATACAAGCGTCGTTCATCCAGGATGCGAACACCGCCTACACGCAGGCCATCCTGTACTTCGTGACCGGCGACGACACCTACCGCGCCAACGCCATGCGCATCATCCGGCTGTACGGGAAAATGGACCCGGCGCAATACGTGTATTACACCGATGCGCATATCCACACCGGCATTCCGCTGAGCAGGATGGTGGGCGCGGCGGAAATCCTGCGCTACACCAGCACGCAGACGCCGGCGCTGGAGTGGACGGCCGACGATACCGCGAAGTTCAGCGCCAACCTGGTCGTGCCGGTGGTCCAGACCTTCAACAGCTGCAACTGCCGCTTCATGAACCAGCATCTCTACACGACGATCGCGGCGATGACCGGTTCCATCTTCACCGAAAACCGCGGGAAGTACAACGAGGCGGTGGAATGGTTCACCGTCAATAAGGACGCGCTGGACCAGGGGCAGAACGGCGCCATCAAGCAATTGTTCCGCCTGGTGACCAGGAACGACCTGACCGGCGAACCGGTGCCGCCGGTCGTGCAACACGTCGAGATGGGCCGCGACCAGGCCCACGGCGCCGGCGACATCACCAACGCGCAAATCCTGTCGCGCCTGATGATGGCCCAGGGCACCAAGGTCGATCCGGTGGAGGGCACGGTGTCGAGCGCGGCGGACGCGGTCGGCCCGTACGAGTTTTTGAACGACCGCATCCTCGACGCCAGCGAGCAATTCGCCAAGTACATGATCGGTTACGAGCTGCCCTGGGTGCCGACCGCCTCGCATACCGATGAAGCCGGCAATCCGACCATCCTGTATAAAAGGGTGTCGGGATCCTATCGCGGACGAAGCGGGCAGAACACCTGGGAACTGTACTATTACTACAAGTATGTCCGGGGCGTCGACATGGCGCAACGGGCGCCGAACTTCACCCAGTTCTTCGCCAAACGGAGCGCGTACAACTGGAGCGGCGCCGATGGCGGCGGCGACTTCTGGATGTTCATTCCGGCAGCGGCCACGGCCGAGGGCGCGAGTTTGCTGGTCAAGCCGATCATCGATCCCCAGCGCGAGGTGGAAGAGCGCTACACGGCGCTGGACGGCAACTCCGCCGCCATGCAGGACGGCGCGACCTCGTTTGTCCGCGTCACCGCGACGGCCGAAGGCAGCAAGATCACGGTGTTCGGCTATGGCTATGGCGCGCCGAACTACGGCGTGCGCATCCGCACCAACGGCGCGGCCTCGATGACGCTGTACGATACCAACTACCCGTTGCCCGACACGCATGGCCAGTGGCGCTATGTCATCCTGCCGGGGAATGTGAACGACTTCCTGCCACTGACCTTTGTCGGCGGCGGAACGACGATCGACGTCGACCACATCAACGTCAAGGCCAGCACTTTGCTGACCCCGCCGGTGTTCGCGGCCGGCGGCGCGGATGCGACGCTGTATAGCTACGCGGGAGCGACGCTGGCGACCACCATGGATCTCTCGGCGACCGACCCCGGCGCGGGCGAGGTGGTCACCTACCAGGCCGAAAACCTGCCGGCGGGCGCTTCCTTCAACACGGCCACCGGCGCGTTTTCGTGGCAGCCGACCCAGGCCGGCACCTATACCTTCTTCGTCGGCGCGTCGGACGGCACCACGGTGACGATGAAGCGCGTTACCATCGTGATCGACGCCGACCGGCAGGCGGCGGTGAACCGGGCGACGGCGCGGTACCAGCCCGGCACCGCGTATGTCGCCTCGACCCTGCCGGCCTACAACGCCGCGTACGCCGACATGATGGCCGCGATCGGCGGCGCCGGCGATGCGGTCTTCTTCCAGAAGCTGGCGGCGTTGCGGATCGCGGCCGAGGGGTTGCAGGAATTGAACCCGCTGCTGGGCGATGGCAGCCTGGATTTCCGCACGATGTTCTTCACTTCGGACTTCGGCAGCGCGGTGCCCAACCTGGTGGACAACAACCAGGACAGCGCCGTCGGCTATTCCACGGCCCTGGTCTATAAAATGGATTTCGGCGCCGGATTCAAGGTCGCGGCCAACGGGTTCGCGGTGCGGACGGTGGAGGGCTTCCCGGAACGGATAGGCGGCGTCGCCATATTCGGTTCCAACGACAACGAGAACTGGACCCGCCTGACCCCGGGCCTGACGTCCAGGCTCGACGAGATGCAAGCGGTCGCGGTCCAGGATGACCTCAAGGACGTGAAATACCGCTTCCTGCAGATGCGGATGATCGAGCCATTCACGCCCGTGTACCAACCGGTGCCGCTGCTGCAGTTGAGCGAATTGCGGATTTACGGCGTGCGCTACGCGACCGTCAACAAGGTGGCTTCGGTCAACCTCAGCTCGGCCCAGGCCCTGAGAAACCGCGTCATCGCGGGCGATACGGTCAAGTTGTCGTTCGTGTCCACGGAGGAGATCAACAACGTGACCGCCACCATCGGGGGGGTACAGGCCAGCGTCGCCACGACCGACAATCTGAACTGGACGGCGACGGCGGTCCTGAGCGGCACCACCCCCGCGGGGCCGGTGAAATTCCTGCTCAACTACAAGACGGCGGAAGGCGTCGACGGCGAACCGACCTTCATGACCACCGATGCCACCGCCTTGTCCGTGGCCAGCCAGGCCAACTACATCGGCAATCTGCCGGCGATCACGACACCGAGCGATTCGGGTAACCAAAGCGCGGCGAACCTGCTGGCCGCGGTCAACGCGCTGCAGGATAAAAACCTGGCAACGGTGACCGATTTCCGCGTGGCCGGCAGCGGCAGCGGCAGTTGGGTGGCGTTCGATTTCCGCGGCGGCGGCACGGTAGCGCTGAACCGGGTCGAAGTCATCGGCCCCCAAGGCAAGTACTACGCCCGTATCAACGGCACGGTGGTTCAAGGCTCCAACGATTATTCGAACTGGACCACGATCTCCAACGCCGCGTACGCCACCGAGGACTGGCAGACCCTGACGATCACCGATCCGACGCCCTACCGGTACATCCGCCTGTTCAACGGCAACGCGTGGTACGGCAATATGAGTGAGCTGAGGCTGTATGGTGTCGTCGAATCGACCAATATGATCGCGTCGACCTCGATCAGCTCGGCACAAGCGTTGCGCACCCGCGTCGTCCCCGGCGACACGGTCAAGCTGGCCTTCACCGCCAAGGAGGCGATCAACGGCGTCAGCGCCACGATCCTGGGCGCGGCCGCGACGGTGGCCACGACGGACAACATCAACTTCGCCGCCACCGCGGTCCTGCCCCAGGGCGCGGCGGCCGGCAAGGTGGCCTTCGCCGTCAACTACAGGACCGGCGCCGGGAAAGATGGCTACCCCGCCACGGCGACCAGCGACGGCACCTCGCTGAACCTGGTCGACGAGGCCGATACGATCAAGAACATCGGCACCATCGCGACCTTGATCGACTCGACGGCCAACCGGTCGGCGGCCGGCACGCTGCAGATAGTGAACACCCTGTTCGACGGCAATCTGGGCACGGGATCGGATTTCCGCAACGGCAGCAGCTCGGGCGCGGGCGCCTACATCACGTTCGACTTCAAGGCCGGCAACCAGGCAAGCCTGACGAGCGTGGAACTGGCGCCGCGCCAGGACCAGTATTACACCCGCATCAAGGGCGCCGTGGTCCAGGGTTCGAACGACAATGTCGCATGGACCAACCTGACGGCCGCGGCGGCATCCACGATGGAATGGCAAACCCTGGCCACCGCCAGCCAGGCGCCGTACCGGTATGTGCGCATCTACAATCCGAACGCCTGGTTCGGCAGCATGACCGAAGTGCGCCTGCACGGCTCGGTCGGCGCGGGCGCAACGGTGACGC
>JBDSKP010000585.1:0-8821 GCA_039916925.1 Duganella sp. | reverse complement strand
CAGGACCGTGAAACAACTCTGCGCCGATGATAGTGCTGCAACCAGTGTGAAAGTAGGTTATCGTCAGGCTAGTTATATTAAAAAAGCCCCATCAGCCTGAACGCGCTCAAGATCGCGTTCAGTGCCGATGGGGCTTTTTTTCGTTCTAACCCACACGGCCACCCGGGGTCGTACCCCGTACGGGGTACGACCCCATACCCCTGCGGCGACGGGTGGTTGGGTTGTGGCGTCGCGCACCGCGCATCCAACCCACCAGGGAGACACGTAGGGCGGATTAGGCGGAACGCCGTAATCCGCCAATGCGTGCGCCGCCGGAACGCACGCATTGGCGGAACAACATTACGCAGGCAGATCCGTCCCCAGGCGCTTGCCAAGGCACAGCAACGTCAACGTCGGCGGCAATCCCCACGACTCCGGGATCACCGAAGCATCGCAAACAAACAAATTCCGCGTCGTGGTCTGCAAATTACTGTCGACGACATCCCCAATGCGCAGACTCCCGCCCGGATGCGCGGCAAAGTGCCAGCTCTTAAAGATCTTCTTCGCCCCCGCCGCCCGCAGGATCTCGCGCGCCATGCCGACCCCGATCGCCAGCTTGGCGCGATCGCCGGCGGTCAGCGTCTTGTCCACCCAGCGCGGCCCGATGGCCCCGCCGATATCGTCGCGTATCTTCGCCATTAAAGTCAGCGTTTGCGCATGCGACATCAGGCGATCCAGCCGCCCCACCTGCGCGGCGAAAGCCTGATACATCGGCTTGGGCAGCGTCATATCCGCCAGCGCGATGCCCTCCTCATGCAAATACATCCCCGCCGCCATCGGCACTTCGGCGCCGCCGTCGATATCGTCCACCACGCCCATCACGGCGATCACCGGATCGCTGAAGAAGGCGCTGCTTTCCGCGTGCAGGCCGGAGCGATGCAGCAGACGCGGACTACCGATACCGCCTCCCGCCAACACCACGTTTGCAGCGAGCGCCTGGTGCATTTCACCGTCGCGCCGATAGCGCACGCCGGTCGCGCGGCCGTTCTCCACGATCACCTGTTCCACTTTCGCCCCGTCGACCAGAGTCGCGCCAAGCCCGATGGCTTCGTCGAGGAAGTCGCGCGCGGTCCACTTGGCGCCGAACGGGCAACCATAGACGCAACGCCAGCAGCCGGTGCGGCAAATTCGCGGACGTATCAGTTTGTCGAGCTTGCGCCACCCGAGCTTGCGGGCGGCAGCGCCTTGCTGGATGCGCTTGGCCATCGGGCCGATCAACTCGTCCGGTAGCGGCGCCATCGGCAATTCCGCACGCAGCGACGCCAGCGCCGGCGCCAGGTCGATGCCGTGGGCGGCGAACATGGGCAGCGGCGGCGGCGCGGCGGTGGCGAAGTTGATGGTGGTGGTGCCGCCGGCGGCGATGCCGCTGACCAGCAGCGACGCGTCGCGATGGATGAACGCGCCTTTGCCTGGCACGGCGGCGATGCCCGCCATTTGCGACAGCGTCCCTTGCAGCGGCGCGGCGCTGCCTTGTTCCAGTATCAGGACGCGCAGACGCCGCCGCGCCAGCTCGCGCGCGACGCTGGCGCCACCGGGCCCGCTGCCGACCACGATCACGTCAAATGCCTGGCTGTCGAGCTGGTGCATGAGATATCCCCATTGAAGAAGCCTTTACCTTAGCGCATTTCGGGCTCGCTTGCGCAAACACATAACCGGTGCGCGTCCGGCGGGGGAATATCCTGATTCCAACCACTTTGCGGGAGCGTTGACATGAGCGACACCAGTGAACACAGCCAATTGGCCGAGAAACTGAGCGGACCTGTTTCAGCCATATTGGACAAGCATCGCGCGACGATCACGCCCATGTTGGGCGGGAGCTCTGGTTCCATCACGCGCGCCGCGCTGCGCGATGATGAGGCGATGCGTAAGGTTGCGGGGTATTGTTATTTGCTGCTGCCGGGTCTGGTGCGGCTGGCCGTGAAGGAGCCTGCCTTTGTCGGCTTTGTGCTGGACAATCGGGAGCGCTTGCTCGACAGGCTGGTGGAGAAGGCGGCGTAGGGCGGTTTGGCGTGGCCATGCTGGCGTCGTTGTCGGCGGCGCATGCATGGCGGATTACGGCGTTCCGCCTAATCCGCCCTACGTGGAACCGTGGTCTTTTCAGAATTGGTATTGGGCGCTCAGGCCCATTAGCCAGTTGCGCTGCGGCGCCGCTTCGTAATAGCGCTTGTTCGTGTCGCCGACGATCACCGAGCCGACGTAGTTTCTATCCAGCAGATTGTTCAGACGTACGAATTGTTTGAAGCGCCAGCCTCTCCACTGCTGCTTGGCGCCGATCCGTGCGTTCAGGATGCCGTAGCCCGGCGCGGGCTGGTCGACATTCCCATCCTCCGCGTAGATTTTGCTGCTGGCGACCGCTTCCAGCGCGGCGCCAAAACGGTCGCCGCCATCCTTCCACGCCAGCTCCGCATAGGCGTTGGCATTCGGTACGCCGGGCAGCCTGCTGCCCTCGAGTACCGCGCCGTAGCTCTGATCGTAGATCGCCCGTAAGCTCGTCAGCGCTACGCGCGTGCTCAGGCCATACCGCCACGACGAGTCGAGCGATACTTCCAAACCCTGCCGCAAGGTCTTGCTGGCGTTGCGATAGCTGGTGCGGCCGCCAGCGCTGCTATCGACCACCACCTCATCGGTCGTGCGGACCCGGAATACGGCCGCGTTGATGCTGGTTCGCCCGTCCAGCTTGCTCTTGACGCCCGCTTCAAGATGCGTGCTCCTGGCCGCCCCCAGGCCGAAGTTGAAGCCGCCGCCCGTGCCCGAGTAAAACAGTTCGTTGAGCGTCGGCGTTTCGAACCCGCGCGCGGCGCTGGCGTAGACGTTGAGCACCGGCGACACGCGGTACAGCACCCCCAGCACCGGCGTCGTGTGGCTGTACTCCAGACCGCCGCTGTCGTTGCCGTTGGCAAGGAAGCGGTCGTCCACCGAAATCTTCACGCTGCTGTGGCGCAGCCCCGCGCTGAGCATCCACGGGCCGGACTGCCATTCGGCTTGCACATACGGATCGACATTGGAGACCCGGTCCCGTTCGTCGCGGCGCAGCGCGCCTTTGACGCCCAGTTGGTTGCCGACGAAGTTTTCGTAGCCCTTGCGGTCATCGGTGGAGCGTCCGTATTCGACGCCGACGGTGGTACTGAGCTTGCCGCCGGCCAGCTGGCTGACGTGCATCCAACCCAGGTCGGTGCCGTAGAAATCGCGGTCGAAATCGACCACGCCGCCCGAGTGGGTCGCCGGCGCCTGGAAGCCGCGCGAGAACGCCTGGTACTGGATCACTTCGCGATTGCCGCCGTACGCCGTCACGCGCAGCCGGTCCTGGCCGAAGCGCTGTTCCCAGGTGGCACCAACCTGCGTGTGGTCGATGCTCTTGCGGGTGTTGTAGCGGTCGGCCAGCGTGCGCTTTGGCGACTGCGTATCGGTGGCGTCGGTTTCGCCCGCGCGCGGGTCGCGCTGGTAGGTGGCCCACGAGACACCGAGCGGGTCTTGCGTATCGTCCTGCCGCAGCGCGTTGGCGACGATGGTCAGCTTGGCGTTCTCGACCGGCTCCAGTGTCAGCTTGGCGAACGCCTGGTCGCGCGTGGCGGCGCTGTGCGCGCGGTAGCCGTCGGTCTCGAAGCGCGACGCGTCCAGCACGTAGCCGACGCCGCCTTGCTTGCCCTGCGCGTTGACGTCGGCCTTGCGGGTGCCGTAGCTGCCGGCGGTGAGGCTGGTTTCGATGGCGGGCGCGCCTTCGCCGTCGCGCGTGAACATCTGGATCACGCCGCCCGAATGGTTGCCGTAGATGGCGGAGAACGGGCCGCGCAACACCTCGATGCGCTCCGCCATGTCGAGGTTGAAGGTGGCCGCCTGTCCCTGGCCGTCCGGCATGCTGGCCGGGATGCCGTCGGCGATCAGCCGCACGCCGCGCACGCCGAAGGTGGAGCGGGCGCCGAAACCGCGCGATGAAATCTGCAAATCCTGCGCGTAGTTCTGGCGGTTTTGCGCGACCAGGCCGGGCACCGCCGCCAGCGCTTCCGAGGCGTTGACCCTCGCCTGGGCTGCGTGGATGCGCGCGGCGTCGACGACGTCGATCGCGGCCGGCATGTCGAACACGCTGTGGCCGACGCGCGTGGCGCTGACAACCACCACGTCGACCGGCGCGTCGGCATTGTCGGCGGCGGCGACGAGGCCGGAGGCGCCAAGCGCGAACAGCGCGGCGACGGCATTTAGTTGAATTGGGGAACGCTTCATGTTTTCTCCGAATGGGCAGCCTGCAATATACCCGTCCGAAGGAAAGTGCGCCGCATTGCTCCATCGGTGTGTCAAAACTGAACAGTGTCACAGTCGGGCGCGATGGAAAGCCGCCGCCGTCCCCGGCAACGTGGCTGGCACGTTGTTTGCGGAAGAGAGGTGGTCACCAACCCACATCACCACAGCAGAAAGAGGACGACATGAATCTTGCAGACATCAGCAAACTGGGCGTAACCAATCCCTTCAAGCCACGTTACGACAACTACATCGGCGGCAAGTTCGTCGCGCCGGTCAAAGGCCAATACTTCGGCAACATCACGCCGATCACCGGCCAGGTGTTTTGCGAAGTGGCGCGCTCGACCGCTGAAGACATCGAGCTGGCGCTCGACGCCGCCCATGCCGCCAAGGATGCCTGGGGCAAGACGTCGCAAACCGAGCGCGCCAACATCCTCAACAAGATCGCCGACCGCATGGAAGCGAACCTGACGCTGCTCGCCACCGCCGAGACCATCGACAACGGCAAGCCGATCCGCGAAACCACCGCCGCCGACATCCCGCTGGCGATCGACCACTTCCGCTACTTCGCCGGCTGCATCCGCGCGCAGGAGGGCTCGGTGGCGCAGATCGATTCGGAAACCTACGCCTATCACTTCCACGAGCCGCTCGGCGTGGTCGGCCAGATCATCCCGTGGAACTTTCCGATCCTGATGGCGGTGTGGAAGCTGGCGCCGGCCTTGGCCGCCGGCAATTGCGTGGTCCTCAAGCCGGCCGAGCAGACGCCGGCGTCGATCATGGTGCTGATGGAGATTATCGCCGATCTGCTGCCGCCGGGCGTGCTGAACGTCGTCAATGGTTTCGGTCTGGAGGCGGGCAAGCCGCTGGCGTCGAACAAGCGCATCGCCAAGATCTCTTTCACCGGTGAAACCGGCACCGGCCGCCTGATCATGCAGTACGCCGCGCAGAATCTGATCCCGGTCACCCTGGAGCTGGGCGGCAAGTCGCCCAACATCTTCTTCGCCGACGTGATGGACGCCGACGACGCCTTCTTCGACAAGTGCCTCGAAGGCTTCGCGATGTTCGCGCTGAACCAGGGCGAGGTGTGCACCTGCCCGTCGCGCGTGCTGATCCAGGAATCGATCTACGAGAAATTCATCGAGCGCGCGCTGGCCCGCGTGGCCGCGATCAAGCAGGGCAATCCGCTCGACGCCGGCACCATGCTGGGCGCGCAGGCGTCGCAGGAGCAATTGGAAAAAATCCTGTCCTACATCGACATCGGCAAGCAGGAGGGCGCCGAGCTGCTGGCCGGCGGCGAGCGCAACACGCAGGCCGGCGACTTGAAGGATGGCTACTACGTGCGGCCGACCGTGTTCAAGGGCGACAACAAGATGCGCATTTTCCAGGAGGAGATCTTCGGACCGGTGTTGTCGGTCACCACCTTCAAGGATGAGGCGGACGCGCTGCGCATCGCCAACGACACGCTCTACGGACTGGGCGCGGGCCTGTGGACGCGCGACGGTTCGCGCGCCTTCCGTGTCGGCCGCGCGATCCAGGCCGGCCGGGTCTGGACCAACTGCTACCACCTCTATCCGGCGCACGCGGCGTTCGGCGGTTACAAGCAGTCGGGTATCGGCCGCGAGAACCACAAGATGATGCTGGACCACTATCAGCAGACCAAGAACTTACTGGTCAGCTATAGCCCCAACGCCTTGGGCTTCTTCTGACCATGAGCGCCGCCATCGCCCGGGTCACGGCCACGCCGGCGGCGCTCGAGCTGATCGGCGCGCTGCGCGACAAGCACGGGCCGCTGATGTTTTTCCAGTCCGGCGGCTGCTGCGACGGCAGCACGCCGATGTGCTATCCGGCGGGGGAGTTCAACATCAGCGACACCGACGTCCATCTCGGCGAGTTGGACGGCGTGCCGTTCTACATGGGATGCGAGCAGTTCGCGTACTGGGAGCACACGCAGCTGATCATCGACGTCGTCGCCGGCAATGGCGGCATGTTCTCGCTCGACAACGGCACCGGCAAGCGCTTCCTGACCCGTTCGCGCCTGTTCAGCGACGAAGAACAGGCAAAGCTAACGCAAAAGGAGGAGATGGGGAAAACCCTGACGGAAAAAACCAACGGAAACACGTAGGGCGGATTAGCGAAGCGTAATCCGCCATGTAAGCGCCGTCGACGGCCCAAGCCCACGGCGCTACTTCAGACTCGGCGCCTTGCGATAAATCGTATTCCGCGAAATACCGAGGGCCCGCGCGGCGGCGGACACATTCCCCCGGTGCGCCTGCAACGCCTTATGAATGGCATCGACCTCAATCTCCCCCAGATTGACGCCAGCGCCGCCCAGTGGCCGCGACGGCTGCTCGATCTCCTGCGCGACATCGTCTAAAAAATCATCCGGCATATGCCGCAGACAAATCTCCTGCTCGTCGCCGGCCATGACGACCGCCGTGCGCAGCAAATTGGTCAACTGCCGGAAATTCCCCGGCCAGCGGTGACGGTGGAACAGCCGCAAGATCTCGTCGGAAACGCGATACCGGCCGTTCTCCGCCTCCGTGGCGAGGATTTTCCTCACCACGCTTTCCAAATCGGTGCGTTCGCGCAGCGGCGGCAGTTTCACCACCAGTCCATTCAACCGGTAATACAAATCCTCACGGAACAGCCCCCTGGCCATGCGCTCGCGCAGATTGTGATTGGTCGCGCAGATCAGCTCCACGTTCACCGGTATCGATTTGTCGCTGCCGAGCGGCGTGACCACGCGCTCCTGCAGCACGCGCAGCAGGCGCGCCTGCAGGCTGTACGGCATGTCGCCGATCTCGTCGAGGAACAAGGTGCCGCCGTTGGCCTGCAGGATCTTGCCGGTCGCGCCTTTCTTGCGCGCGCCGGTGAAGGCGCCGTCCTCATAGCCGAACAGTTCGGACTCGATCAGCGTCTCAGGAATCGAGGCGCAGTTGACCGCGACGAAAGGACTCATCGCACGCGGCGAATCGTTATGGATCGCCTGTGCCAGCAGCTCCTTGCCGGTGCCCGTTTCTCCCATGATCATGATGGGGATATCGTGGCCGAGCACGCGGGTGACCTTGTCGATCACCAACTCCAGTTGCGGATCGCCCGTGCGCAGATAGCGCAGGCCGGACAGGCGGCGCTTGGCCGCCGCGGCCTGGGTGGCGCTGGGCTGCGCGGGGCGCTCGGTCCGGTCCAAGGTCAGGGATTGCTGGAACACACCGTTGCTCAGCCGAAGCTGCGCGCGTCCGGCCACGCGCACGCCGCTGTGCATGCACAGATTCAGCAGCCCCGGCGACGCGGTGCGGTAGTGCTCGTACAGCGCCGACAGCGGCAGTCCGAACAAGGAATTGAACGTATGCGATTGCAGTTCGGCCGGCGACAGGCCCAGCTGAAACTGACCATTGCGGTTGGCGGCGAGGAAGCGGCCGCCGGGGCTGAAGGAGGCGATGCCTTCCATCAGCGTGCCGATGAATTCGGGCCGCGCGTGGAAGTGCAGCGTGATCGCGTCTTCGTAGGTGGCCGAGAACAATTGGTTCTCGATCATCAGCGCGGACATGCGCACCAGCGCCATGGTGTGCTTGTGGAAACTGCGCTGGTCGCCGGAGACATCGAGCACGCCGATGACGTTGCCCAGATGGTCGGCGATCGGCGCGGCCGAACAGGTGAGGAAGTGGTTGGCGGTCAGGTAGTGCTGCTCCGCGTGGACCAGCACCGGCGCCTGCTCGGCGATCGCGGTGCCGATGGCGTTGGTGCCCTTGCTTTGCTCGGACCATGCCGCGCCGGGCTGCAGCGCGACACGGTTGGCTTTTTCGAGAAAGTCGTCGTCGCCCAGCGAATGCACGATCACGCCGTTGGCGTCCGTCAGGATCACCATGTTGTGGGTGTTGACGATTTGCTGGTACAGCGTTTCCATCGCCGGCATCGCGTGCGTGTGGAGCAGGCGGTTCTGCTCAAGCAGCAGCGAGAGGTCGACCGTGGGCACGCGGCACAAGTCCGCAGCGGAGTCCGGACGCAGTCCGTACTGCTGTGATCGACGGTGCGAGGTTTCGATAATCAGCGGCATGGTGTCTTCCCATGCGGTGCTCAGATGCGGCGCGGTGTGGCGTTCCATTTGTCTCGATCTCCGGTGGCCGTTGGCGGCTCTGGGCCTTAATGTAGCACCTTCCCACCGCGCCGGGCGCTAGCGCAAAAATAAACCTTGTCAGTTCAATCCAGCCTTTGCTATAGTTCGCCCCCTCGCAGAACGACGCATGTAAATGCAGAGTGAAGCGAGTGAAAGAAGAAGTGGTTGAGGGGTTGACGAAACGATCTAAACGCTTCATACTCTTTCTTCTTCGCTGACAGACAAAACGATTTGCTAGCGACGCAGTACCCAGCATCACCAAATACAAGTTCTTTAAAAATTAACAGTCGATAAGTGTGGACGTTTGATGAAAGTGCACACGCAGCCTTCGGGCCGCGTGAAACTTAAAATATCAAATGTTCACAAGAAGTAATGAAATAGGCGCTATGAAAATAGTGGCCTGTCAGTATTTTGAGTGAGCGACCCCTTAGCAAT
>JBDSKP010000584.1:0-3623 GCA_039916925.1 Duganella sp. | reverse complement strand
TTACGGCGTTCCGCCTAATCCGCCCTACGTGTTTGCGAGCACCGGTTTGACCTTCGACGCCGCTTCCTTGGCGCGCGCGCGCGCGGTTTCAACGTCGTCCGCCGTCGCCAGCGCCACGCCCATGCGGCGCCGCGCGAACGATTCCGGCTTGCCGAACAGGCGGATGTCGCTGCCTGGTACCCGCAGCGCATCGGCCACGCCCTCGAACGCGATGCCGGCCGCCTCGTGCTGGCCGTAGATGACGGCCGACGCCCCCGGCGCCTTGAGCGCGACATTGACCGGCAGACCCAGGATCGCCTTGGCGTGTAGTTCGAACTCGCTTTGCACCTGCGTCGCCATCGTCACCATGCCCGTGTCGTGGGGGCGCGGGCTCACTTCCGAGAACCATACCATATCGTCCTTGACGAACAGTTCCACGCCGAACAGGCCAAGGCCTCCCAGGTCGCCGGTGACCTTGGCGGCGATGTCGCGCGCGCGTTCGAGCGCCAGCGCGTTCATGCGGCACGGCTGCCACGATTCGACATAGTCGCCCTGCACCTGCACGTGGCCGATCGGGTCGCAGAACTGCGTGACGACCTGGCCGTCGGCGCCGATCGAGCGCACCGTCAGCAGCGTGATTTCGTAGTCGAAGTCGATGAAGCCTTCGACGATGACGCGGCCGGAGTCGACCCGGCTGCCGGCGGCGGCGTAGTCCCACGCGGCCTTGACTTCGGCGGCGCTGTCGATCTTCGACTGGCCCTTGCCCGACGACGACATGACGGGCTTGATCACGCACGGGAAACCGATGGCGGCGGTGGCCGCCTCCAGCTCCGCCAGGCTGCTGGCGAAGCGGTACGGCGACGTGGCCAGGCCGAGCGTTTCGGCGGCCAGGCAGCGGATGCCTTCGCGGTTCATCGTCAGCTGGGCGGCGCGCGCGGTCGGGATGCAGGTGATCTTGCCGGCTTGTTCCAGCGCGGCCAGGGTGTCGGTGGCGATGGCTTCGATCTCCGGCACGATCAGGTCGGGCTTTTCCCGCTCGATCAGCGCGGCCAGCGCGGCGCCGTCGGTCATGTTGATGACGTGGGCGCGGTGCGCGACCTGGTGGCCGGGCGCGTTCGGGTAGCGGTCGACGGCGATCACTTCCACGCCCAGGCGCTGCAGCGCGATGATGACTTCCTTGCCCAGTTCGCCCGAGCCGAGCAACATGACTTTGGTGGCGTTGGGGGACAAGGGCGTGCCGAGGATGCGTGGAGTGTTCATGGTAGGTTCAGAAAATAGGAAGGGGCGTCAGAAGGAGTAGACCAGGGTCACCGAGGTTTGCGTGTCGGTGTTCTTTTTATCCGCCGGCACGCTGGTGTCGTTGCGGACGCTGAACGCGGCCTTCAACTGCATGGTGTTGTTGATTTTGGTGCGCAGCGCCGTCTCGGCCTGCGAGTGGATGTTCGAGGTGCCCCGTTCGACGATGAGCATTTGCGAGAACAGGGCGTTTTCGCTCAGGCGCCATTTGAAGTCGGCCGCGCCGCGCACGGTCATGCCGTTCTCGGTCTCGCCGGTCGAGCGCGCGCCGCGGAAGTAGCCCGGACCGATTTCCACGTCCAGCGTCTTGGTCTCCGATTGGTAGATCTGGGTGCCGTAACCGACGCCGATGGTCGAGTAGCGCAGGTAGGCGCCGAAACGGTCGTCGACGTGCGTGGCCAGCGCGAACAGCCGGTCGCGGTCCTGCATCAGCTTGTACGCGGCCTTGGCCGACAGCGAGTAGCGCTGGGCGGAACGCTCGCGCACCTTTTCGCCGTCGGCGTTGGTGACCTGCTCGTCCTTGAAGTAACCGGCCAGGATGTACTCGTTGCTCCAGTCGGGAAGTTCCTGCTTGGAATCTATCTTACCGGTGACGGAGGTGCCGACGGTGTTGCCGGAGGTGGAGATGGCGCCCAGTTCGGCGGAGGTGCTCCAGCCATAAGGGGGATCGAGATCGACGGCGGCGGCATGGCCGCTAATGAGTGATAGCGCTAGCGCGGGGACGAACAGCAATGGTTTCATAGGCATGGAAGGGCGTGGCCGGACGTTGCCGGCGGTGCGTCATCTTGTTACGGAAGAAGCCGCTATTGTAACCCGACACCGATTGCGTGTGGTTCCGTACAGAGCCGGCCGGTGCTTCGGAGGATCATCGCTTCATTAGACGAAAAGAGGTACCGATCATGAAAACGCCGACGACACTGACCAAACTGCTGCTATGCGCGGGGCTGTTCGCCGCCGCCTGCGCCACCACCACGCCCGCCAGCGCGGGCATCAACCGCTGCGTGGACGCCCAGGGCGGCGTGCTGCTGACCGACGCCGATTGCCCGCAGGGGAGCCGCGTGGCCAACGACGAGGCCAGCGACAGCGGCGCCGCCGGGATCATCCTCAACAGCGGTGCCGAGCGGGTCGTGCCGGGCGCGCAAGCGGCCACCGTGCTGCCGCGCAGCCGCTGGGCCGATCTTCCCCGTCCGCTGGCACACAAGACCGTCGGGCCGGACGCGTTGACCCTGCAGGCCGCGCGCAGCACGCTGCAGATGCAGGACGAGATGCGCCGCCAGCGCCGCGTGGCTTCACGCTAACCGGCGGACGCCGTCCCGGCCGCGTAGGCGGTCAACGCCTCCGCCAACGCGGCGAAGGTGGCCGCGCACGCGGGGTTGGAGCGCAGATTCCCGTGCATCGCCAGCCACGTGTCGAGCGGGATCGTCAGCAGGTCGGGCAGCACCCGCACCAGCGCCGGGTCGCGCTGCGCCAGGCGCACCTGGCAGATGCCGATGCCCAGCCCCGCGCGGATCGCCGACAGATGTACCAGATCGCTGTCGCTGCGCAGCGCGACGCGGCAGGCCGCCAATCCCGCAAGCTGCGGTTCGAGCTTGCGGGTGAAGGCGTTATCCGAGTCCACTCGGATCAGCGCATGGCCGGCCATGTCTTCCCAAGTGCGCGGCGTGCCGTGGCGCTCCAGGTAATCGCGCCGCGCGTGCAACCCCAGATCGATATTGCCGATGCGGCGCGCCACCAGCACGTCCTGCTCCGGACGTTGCATGCGGACGGCGATATCCGCGTCGCGCCTCAATAGATTTTCGATGCGGTTGGAGATCGACAGTTCAACCGTGATGCCGGGATGGCTGTCCCTCAGGCGCGCCAGCATCGGTGTCAGCACCTCCACCCCCAACGCCTCGCTGGCCGTAACGCGCACGCTGCCGGTGATGGTGTCGTCGGCGCCGCGCCCCCGGGCCGACGCCGCGCGCAGCAGCGCCGCGGAGGTGGCGGCCAGCGTTTCCGCGTACGGTTGCAGCGCCCAGGCGTCGTCGGTGGCGATGAAGCCAGCCTGCGAGCGCGTGAACAGCGACATACCCAGCGCCTGCTCGAGCGCATCGATATGCCTGCCGACGGTGGGCTGGGTTAGCCCCAGCACGCGCGCCGCGCCCGAGAGCGAGCCTTCGCGCAGCACGGACAGGAAGGAGCGATAAAGATCCCAATTGGGCTCGGTGATGGTCATACGAAATTGTATAGCGGTTATGCGTGTTTCACCAATTTTCTTTTGGCCCCGGATCTCCCACACTCCCTCCATCGACAACCGAAGGAGAACGGCATGGAACAGGCAAACACCGCATTGGTATTGGGCGCGACGG
>JBDSKP010000583.1:0-3800 GCA_039916925.1 Duganella sp. | reverse complement strand
CAGGCCATTCGGCATCACGAACAGCACCAGCAGGAACAGCAGCATGCCGGCCAGCTCCTGCAGCGCGGAACTGGCCAGCGTGACGGTCAGCGCCTCGGCGACGCCCAGCAGCACGGCGCCGAGCAGCACGCCGGGAATCGAGCCCACGCCGGCCAGCACGGTGATGATGAAGGCCTTGACGGTCAGCGCGCCGCCGTACGCGGGCTGGATCACGCCGTAGCTGTACAGCGCTACACCGGCGAATCCGGCCAGCATGCCGGCGACGATGAACGACGCCAGTTCCGTGCGTCCAGGCGGAATGCCCATCAACTTGGCCGCCTCGCGGTTGCTGGAGACGGCGCGCAGCGCCCGCCCATGCCAGCTGCGCGACAGCCACCACCACAAGCCGGCCATCAGCAGCAGGCTGACGATGAAGAACACCGCCTCGCCGCGCATGCTGTAGAGCGGCCCGACGACGAACGCCGCCTGCAGCCAGCTGGAACTGGTGGAGCGCACGTCGGCCTTCCAGATCAGCAGGATCAGGTTCGTCATGATGACGCCGATGCCGAAGGTGAGTATCAGCGAATTGATCTCGCGGTCCTTGCGGATGCGGCTGACGATGCCGTAAACGCCGGCCGACGTCATGGCCACCACGATCACGGCGATCGGAATCGCCCACGCCGGGTTGAGTCCCAGACCCGATTCCACCGTGTAGGCGATGTAGGCCGCCAGCAGCACCAGCTCCCCGTGGGCGAGGTTAATCACCCGCATGGTGCCGAACACCAGCGCCAGTCCCAGCGCGATCAGCGCGTAGGAGCCGCCTTGCAGCAGGCCCGAATACAACGCCTGCAGGATCAGGTCCGTCATGCCGTGCGGCCCGCGCTTACCACGGGGTGCCGGGATAGACCATCTTGCCGGTGGCGTTTTGCGGCGGCCAGACGATGACGATGTTTTTGCCCTGGTGCTGCGCCATGCGGTGGACGAAGTTTGGATTGTCGCCATTGGCGCCGAACCGCACGCGGCCGATCAGGGTTTCGCGGTCGGTCTTGCGCAGCTCCTCGGCCACGCCGCCTTTCTTGACCGTGCCCTTGTCGGCGGCGCGGGCGATCGCCTCGAACAGCAGCATCGATTGCACATACCCGAATTGGCCCAGGTAATCCGGCTCTTTTTTGTACAGCGCCTTGTAGGCGTCGGCGAAGGCCTTGCCGTCGGCCGTGTCGAAGGTGGCGGGGAAGGGCAGCAGTGCGGTGCCGTACACGTTGGGCATCAGGTCGGGGAATTCGGCCGCCATCTTCGGCGTGGCCAGCGACCATACGCCGATCAGCGCCTTGACGGGCGGCTTGAGCACGCGGGCCGCGCGCAGGATGCCGACGTAGTCGTTCTCGTAGCCGACCATCAGTATCACCTCGGACTTGTCCTGCAGCCGGATCTTGTTGATGATCGGCTTGAAGTCGGTGATGGCCGGGTCGAAGGAGTGGGCGGTGGCCTTCACGCCTTTGGCCGCCAGCGCCTTTTGCACGGAGCCGGCCAGGTCGGAGGTGGCTTCCTTGGTCGAGAAGACGATGGCCACGGTCTTCGCGCCCATGTCGGCCAAGGTGCCCAACACGGCTTTTTCGTAGCCGGCGGTGTTATTGACGCGGAAAAAATTCTTGCGCCCGCTGTTGACCAGGCTATCGTCGACGCCGCCGGAGGTGATGTAGGGTAGTCCCAGTTTGTTGGCCGCGTCCGAGGCGGGGGAGATGTTGTTGGAGCCGTAGCCGCCGGTGATGGCGATGGCACCCTCGCTGGCCAGCTTCTCGACCGCCGCCACCGCCTTGGCCGGCGCCGACTCGTCGTCGATGGTGACGATCTTGATCTTGTGTTTGCCGTTGTTCTTGTTGAAGACATCGGCGGCGACCATCACGCCCTCCTGCATGCCGGCGCCCACCCGCGCCAGGGTTCCGGTCAGCGGCAACTGCGCGCCGACGATGAATTGCTCCGCCTGCGCGCGGAGCGCCATTGCCGTCATCAGCACCGCGATCGACGCGGCCATCGTTATTTTTCTCATGACTGTCTCCACCTTTTCCGGTTATTTTTGTGCCAGTTGCCGCAGCTGTCCTTTCAAGATCTTGCCGGTCGTCGCTGCTGGCAGGGTTTGCATCGTGATGATCTCCGACGGGCATTTGTACGGCGACAGCCGGCCCGCCAGATACTGCTGTAATTCCTCGGTCGATACGCGGTGGCGCGGATCGAGTTCGACGAAGGCGACCACTTCCTCGTTGCCGTCGCCGTCGCTCGAATTGCGGCCCACCACCGCCGCCTGCGTCACCGCCGGATGGGCGTTCAGCACCGTCTCCACCTCCAGCGGATAGACGTTGAAGCCGGAGCGGATGATCAGCTCCTTGGTGCGCCCGACGATGAACAGCGCACCGTCCGCGTCCTGGCGCGCCATGTCGCCGGTGTTGATCCAGCCGCCGGGGCGCATCGCCGCCGCCGTCATCTCCGGCTCGCGGTAGTAGCCAAGCATGATGTTCGGGCCGCGCACCCACAGCTCGCCGTCCGCGCCGGCCGCCACGTCGGCGCCGGCCGCGTCGACCACGCGCACCTCCACGCCGGGGATGGCCATGCCCACCGAGGCGTCGCAGCGCGGCTGGTCGAGGCGGGTCTGGCTGACCGTCGGCGAGGTCTCCGTCATGCCGTAGCCGTTGTGCAGCGGGACGCCGAGCAGCCGCTCGACCTGCGTCTTGAGCGTGGGCGACAGCGGCGAGCCGCCGGCATAGGCGAAGCGCAGCTGGTTCTCCAACCGTGGCGGTCGGCCGTCGTCCCCGGCGCCCAGCTTCTCCAGCAAGCGCGCGTACATCGCCGGCACGCCCTGCAGGATGGTCAGGCGGTCGTCGCGGATGGCCTTGACCAGCGCCTCGGGCGTGAAGCGCGGGCACAGATACAGGCAGGCGCCCGCGTACAGGGTACCGAGCATGACCGAGGCCAGTCCATACACGTGCGTGATCGGCAGCACCCCGTAGGCGCGGTCGTCCGGCGTCAGGCCGCGCAGCGTACTCGAAATAGCGGCGATGAACAAGAGGTTGCGGTGCGTGAGCATCACGCCTTTGGGATTGCCGGTGGTGCCGGTGGTGTAGATCAGCGCCGCCACCTGGCGCTCGGACGCGGCATGCGACGGCTCCGGCGCGCTGCCGGCGTTCAGCGCGCCGATCATCCATTCGCAGGCGTCGAAGGGTGGTCGCGCCTTCTCGGCGCCGTGGCGCAGGCCATGGGCCGCTGTTTCAGGGGAGGAGGGCGATGACGCGGCCGACGGCGCTGACGTATAGATCACGCGCCGCGCGCCGCTGTGATCGAGGATCTGGTCGACCTCGCGCGCGGAAAGGCGGCCGTTGACGTGAACGATCCAGGCGTCGATGTCGGCGGCGGCGAAGGTCAGCACCACCTGCGCCACGCAGTTCTCGCCGACCGCCATCAGGCGGTCGCCGGCACGCACCCCGAGTTGGCGCAGCAGCTTTGAAGTTTGATCGACCGCCGCCGCCAACTGGGCGTAGGTCCAGTGCCGCCGGCCGTCGTGCAGCGCCGGCGCGTCCGGCGCGAGCGCGCACCAGCGGCGCGCAATGCCGCTGATGCGCTCCGGCAGCGATGCCAGCACCTGCCCGACGTCGATATGGTTCATCCGGCCCGCGCCGGGGTTTGCTGGTCTTTTGTCATGGTCTCCCTCTCGGAAGCCCCCAATGTGCCGATTCGGCCAGACCCTGTCAAGCTTTGATGTCGATCAGCGTGCCGAGGTTCTCGTCGGCCGCCTGTATCACTTTGGCCGACAGGTCGAACTGCGCCTTGTA
>JBDSKP010000582.1:0-10462 GCA_039916925.1 Duganella sp. | reverse complement strand
AGCGTGGTCTTGCCGCTGCCCGAGCTGCCCACCAGGGCCACCGTCTCGCCGGCGGCGATGTCGAGCGAGACGCGGTCGAGCGCGGGGCGGGCGTCGGGCGACAGCGGCTCGCCGTTGGCGCCGCGGTAGTGGAAGCTGACGTCTTCGAGCTTCAGGCGGCCCTCGGCGCGCGCCAGCGTTTTGGCGCCGGCGTCGGCTTCGGCCTCGGTGTCGATCAGGCCGAACACCGATTCGGCGGCGGCCAGGCCGCGCTGCATCGGTTCGTTAATCTTGGTCAGGTTCTTGATCGGCGACTGCATCGCCATCAGCGCCGACATGAAGGTGACGAAGTCGCCCGGCGACAGCGCGCCGGCCTGGCTGCGGATCAACGCGAAATAGATCACCGACGACAGCGTGATCCCGATCAGCAGCATGATGATGCCGGAGTTGAGCGCCGACGTCGCCGCGTGCTTGACGGCCAGTTGGCGATTGATCTTGACCACGCTGTCGAAGCGGTTCTGCTCATACTGCTGGCCGCCGAAGATCTTCACCACGCGCTGGCCGCTGATGCTCTCGTCGAGCACATTGGTCAGGTCGCCCATGGCCGCCTGCGCGCTTTTGCTCAGGTGGCGCATGCGGCGCCCGGTGAAGGTGACGATGGCCGCCACCAGCGGCAGCAGGCCCAGGCAGAACACCGCCAACTGCCAGTCGGTGACGAACAGCGTGGCCAGGTAGCCGATGGTGGACACCGAGTCGCGCACCGCGACATTGACGACGTTGAGCACGGCCTGTGCCACCTGGGCGGCGTCGAACGCCACGCGCGAGAGCGTGGTGCCGGTCGAGGACTGGTCGAAATAGCCGTTCGGCAGGCGCATGATGCGGGCGAACATCTGCTCGCGCAGGTTCGCCTGCACCCGGCTGCTGAGCCACGCGGCGCCGTATTCGCCGACAAAGCTGGAGAACATGCGCATCACCGCCAGGCCGAGGATCACCGCCGGTATCGTCCACAGCGCCACGCGCGCCGGGTCGCTCGGCAGCAAGGGGGCGAGGAAGTCCTGCACCCGGGCCAGAATGCCGGTGGCGGGGACTTGGGCGGCGATCGGGCTGTGGGACGGCGCCAGCGCGTCGATGACGTTCTTCAGCTGGTTAATCAGCAGCACGTCGGTGGCCGCCGCCAGGCCGACCGCCAGCAGCGTGACGACGACGATCCCGGCATAGGGGCGGAACTGGTTGAGCAGGCGTAGATAGAGTAGGCGGCTGGACACGTGTGGCGTTCTGGGAGCGGCGAATCCGCCATTGTACCCTTCCCGCCAGGGCCCCCGCGTGCAAAACCCCGACATCCGACGCAAGTTCGATTGACCCGGGCGCAAACTTCGTTACACTCTGATCTTGCTTCCGAATGGAGAGATTTGATGCGCACCACCCCTTTGCAACGTTCCCCGCTGGCGGCGGCGATGGCTATCGCCCTGTCCGCTCCCCTGATGGCGGCGCACGCCGACACCATCATCGACCACGCCAACGGCTACACGCTGACGGCGGCGGGCGCGCTGCGGCGCTTCACGTCGCTGGGGTTCGACGATCTGGGGCGGGTGATCGCGGTGGGCGGCGAAAAGGACACGGCGGCCCGGCTGCCGGACGCGCAACACATCGACGCCCAGGGCAAAACGCTGCTGCCGGGGCTGATCGACGCTCACGGCCACGTGTTCGAGCTGGGCGAGATCGCCTCCGGCGTCGATCTGTTCAGCCCGACCACCCTGGGCGGCGCGGTGCGCGCGGTGGCCGAGTTCGGCCGGACGCATCCGAAGAACGCCTGGATCATCGGCTACGGCTGGAACCAGGAGGTGTGGAAGCTGGGCCGCTTCCCCACCGCCGCCGAGCTCGACGCGGTGGTCAACGACCGCCCGGTGCTGCTGCACCGGGTCGACGCCCACGCCACCTGGGTCAACACCAAGGCGCTGGAGATGGCCGGCATCAACCAGGACACGCCCGATCCGGCCGGCGGCAAGATCGAGCGCGACGCCGCCGGCAAGCCGACCGGGGTGCTGGTCGACAGCGCCATGGAGCTGATCAACAAGGTGGTGCCGCTGCCGACGCCGGCGCAGGCGCGCGGCACGCTCGACAGCGCGCTGGCGGCGCTGGCCAAGGTGGGCCTGACGAGCGTGCACGACGCCGGCATCAAGGTGGCGCAGGACGATCTGTACCGCGACTACGCCGACCACGGCAAGCTGACCACGCGCGTGTACGCGATGATCGGCGACACCGGCGCCGACTTCGACGAGCTGGCCAAGGAAGGCCCGCTCAAGTCCTACGCCAACGACGTCTACGCGCTGGCGGCGGTCAAGCTGTACGCCGACGGCGCCCTGGGCAGCCGTGGCGCGGCGCTGCTGTCGCCGTACAGCGACATGCCGTCGACCAAGGGCCTGCTGTTCCACCCGGACGGCGAGATGCTGGCCAAGATGAACAAGGCCATGAAGGCCGGCTACCAGGTCAACATCCACGCCATCGGCGACGCCGGCAACCGCCAGATCCTCGACGCCTACGCGCAGCTGATCCCCAAATATAACAACGCGCCGCTGCGCCACCGCATCGAGCACGCGCAGGTGGTGGCGTTGGACGACATCGCGCGTTTCAAGACGCTCGGGGTGATCCCGTCGATGCAGCCGACGCACGCGACGTCGGACCAGAACATGGCCGAGCACCGCGTCGGCCATGAGCGCATCAAGGGCGCCTACGCCTGGCGCACCTTTTTGGAGCAGGGCTCGAAGATCGCCTGCGGGTCGGACTTCCCGGTGGAGTCGCCCAATCCGTTCGAGGGTCTGCACGCGGCCGTCACGCGCCAGAACAACGCCGGCGTGCCGGCCGGCGGCTGGTACAAGAACCAGGCGATGACGATCAACGAGGCGTTCCGCTGCTTCACGCTGGACGCGGCCTACGCGGCCCACCAGGAGAGCGTCATCGGCTCGCTGGAGCCGGGCAAGTGGGCCGATTTCATCCTGGTCGACCGCGACGTGTTCAAGATCGTGCCCGAGCAGATCGGCAAGACGGTGGTGCTGCAAACCTGGATGGGCGGCAAGCGCGTGTACAAAAAGTAAAGCCACCTTACACCGCGAAACCCGGCCGTTCAGCCGTCGGGCGGGGCTTGACTTGGTTGTCTATACAACTTATCCTTGTGTGCATAATCCACAGGAGGAAGCCCCATGACCAGCCATTTAGACAGCGACCCACGATTCGACGCCAGCCGCGAGATCCGCGCCCCGCGCGGCGCGCAAATGACCTGCAAGAACTGGGGCGCCGAGGCGGCCTACCGCATGATCCAGAATAATCTGGACAAGGAAGTGGCGGAAAATCCCAGGCACCTGGTGGTCTACGGTGGCATCGGCCGCGCCGCCCGCAACTGGGAATGCTACGACCAGATCCTGGCGTCGCTGCGCGAGCTGGAAGACAATCAAACCCTGTTGATCCAGTCCGGCAAGCCGGTCGGCGTGTTCCAGACCCACGAGGACGCGCCGCGCGTGCTGATCGCCAATTCGAACCTGGTGCCGAAGTGGGCCAACTGGGAGCACTTCAATGAACTGGACCGCAAAGGCCTGTTCATGTACGGCCAGATGACCGCCGGCAGCTGGATCTACATCGGCACGCAGGGTATCGTGCAGGGCACCTACGAAACCTTCGCCGAGGCGGGGCGCCAGCATTTCGGCGGCGACCTCAAAGGCCGCTGGGTGCTGACCGCGGGCCTGGGCGGCATGGGCGGGGCGCAGCCGCTGGCCGCGACGATGGCCGGCGCCGTGTCGCTGACCGTCGAGTGCCAGCAAAGCAGCATCGACTTCCGCCTGCGTACCCGCTATCTGGACAAGCAGGCCGCCAGCATCGACGAGGCGCTGGAGATGATCAAACTGCACAAGGCCAACGGCGACGCGATTTCCATCGGCCTGCTGGGCAACGCCGCCGATGTGCTGCCGGAGCTGGTGCGCCGCGCCAAGGCCGGCGGCGTGGTGCCGGACATCGTCACCGACCAGACCTCCGCCCATGACCTGATCAACGGCTACCTGCCGCAAGGCTGGAGCGTGGACGAATGGAAGGCGGCGCGGCACGACGAGGCGCGCCACGCGGCGTTGAGGGACGCGGCCACCGCCTCCTGCGCGGCGCACGTGCGCGCGATGCTGGACTTCCAGGCGCTGGGCGCCAAGGTGGTCGACTACGGTAATAATATCCGCCAGGTGGCGTTCGACCATGGCGTGCAAAACGCGTTCGACTTCCCCGGCTTCGTGCCGGCCTATATCCGCCCGCAGTTCTGCGAGGGACGCGGGCCGTTCCGCTGGGTGGCGCTGTCCGGCGACCCGGAGGATATCTACAAGACCGACGCCAAGATCAAGGAGCTGTTCCCGCATCACGCGCAGGTGCACCGCTGGCTGGACATGGCGCGCGAACGCATCGCCTTCCAGGGCCTGCCGGCGCGCATCTGCTGGCTGGGACTGGGCGAGCGTCACATCGCTGGCCTGGCCTTCAACGAGATGGTGCGCAGCGGCGAGCTCAAAGCGCCGGTGGTCATCGGCCGCGACCATCTGGACACCGGCTCCGTCGCCAGCCCCAATCGCGAGACCGAGAGCATGAAGGACGGCACCGACGCCGTCTCCGACTGGCCGCTGTTGAACGCACTGCTGAACACCGCCGGCGGCGCGACCTGGGTGTCGCTGCACCACGGCGGCGGCGTCGGCATGGGATACTCGCAGCACTCCGGCGTGGTGATCGTGGCCGACGGCACCGACGCCGCCGCCCGCCGCCTGGCGCGGGTGCTGGTCAACGACAGTGGCAGCGGCGTGATGCGCCACGCCGACGCCGGCTACGAGACGGCGGTCGCCTGCGCCAAGCGCAACGGCTTGAACCTTCCCATGATCAAATAATTCAGAGTACCTATGACCACCAACGCATTGACCTTGAAGCCCGGCGCGATGACGCTGTCCGAACTGCGCGCCGTCTGGACCGCCGCCGCCCCGCTGTCGCTGGCCGCCGAAGCCTGGCCGGTGATCGAAGCGTCGGCCGCCGCCGTGCGCGCCATCGTCGCCAAGGGCGATGCCGCCTATGGCATCAACACCGGTTTCGGCCTGCTGGCCAAGACCCGCATCCCGGACGACAAGCTGGAGCAGCTGCAGCGCAACCTGATCCTGTCGCACTCGGTCGGCACCGGCGAGCTGCTGTCGGACGCCGTCTGCCGCCTGATCATGCTGATGAAGATCGGCAGCCTGGCGCGCGGCTACTCCGGCGTGCGCCCGCTGATCATCGAAACCCTGGTCGCCTTGTACAACGCCGGCATCATGCCGGCCATCCCGGCCAAGGGCTCGGTCGGCGCCTCGGGCGACCTGGCGCCGCTGTCGCACATGACGCTGGCCATGCTGGGCGTGGGCGACGTGCGCTTCAACGGCGAGATCACGCCGGCCGCCGACGCGCTCAAGGTCGCCGGCATCGCGCCGGTGGTGCTGGCCGCGAAGGAGGGCCTGGCGCTGATCAACGGCACCCAGGTGTCGACCGCGCTGGCGCTGCACGGCCTGTTCATGGCCGAACGCCTGCTGGAAGCGGGCATGGTGTCCGGCGCCTTGTCGCTGGACGCGGCCAAGGGCAGCGATTCGCCGTTCGACGCCCGCGTGCACGAGGTGCGCGGCCAGCCGGGCCAGATCGCCGCCGCGTCGATCTACCGTCAACTGGTGAGCGACAGCGCGATCCGCGCCTCGCACCTGGTCGGTGACGAACGGGTGCAGGACCCGTACTGCCTGCGCTGCCAGCCGCAGGTCATGGGCGCCTGCTGGGACATCATCGGCAACGCCGCCCGCACCTTGCTGATCGAGGCCAACGCCGTGACCGACAATCCGCTGCTGTTCAAGGACGGCGAGCTGTCGGTGGTGGTCTCGGGCGGTAACTTCCACGCCGAGCCGGTGGCCTTCGCCGCCGACACGCTGGCGCTGGCGATCGCCGAAATCGGCAGCATCTCCGAGCGCCGCATCGCGCTGCTGATCGACGCCACCTTGTCCGGCCTGCCGCCGTTCCTGGTGCGCGAGCCGGGCCTGAACTCGGGCTTCATGATCGCCCACGTGACGGCCGCCGCGCTGGCGTCGGAGAACAAGTCGCTGGCCCATCCGGGCAGCGTCGACACCATTCCGACCTCGGCCAACCAGGAGGACCACGTCAGCATGGCGACGTACGCGGCGCGCCGTCTGGACGACATGGCGCAAAATACGGCGGTGATCATCGGTATCGAGCTGCTGGCGGCGGCGCAGGGGATCGATTTCCATCGTCCGCTGACCACCTCGCCCCATCTGGAGCATGTGCATGCGCAGCTGCGCGGCAAGGTGCCGTTCTACGATGCCGACCGCTTCTTCGCGCCTGATATCGAGGCCGCCAAGGGCATGGTCATGCGCGGCGAGTTGAGCGCGTCGTGCAAGGATTTGTTCACATCGCTGCATCCATAACCGGGGGCGCCATGGATTATCAGTTCAACGCAGGCGGCATTCCCTTGCTGGTGTCCATGCCGCACGTGGGCACCGATATTCCCGACGATATCGCGGCGGCCATGACGCCGGCCGCCTTCGACAAGCGGGACACCGACTGGCATCTGGCGCGCCTGTACGATTTCCTCGGCGAGATGGGGGCGTCGACCTTGTCGGCGCGCTGGTCGCGCTACGTGATCGATTTGAACCGGCCGCCGGAGGACACCAACCTGTATCCGGGCCAGGACACGACCGGTCTGTGCCCGGTCGACACCTTCCACCGCGAACCGCTGTATCTGCAGGGCCGCGCCCCGGACCGGGCGGAGGTCGAGCGCCGTCTGCGGCTGTACTGGAAGCCGTACCACGAGCGGCTGCGCGCGGAGCTGGACCGGCTGCTGGCGCTGCACGGCGCGGTGGCGCTGTGGGACGCGCATTCGATCGCCTCGCACGTGCCGCGCTTCTTCGAGGGCAAGCTGCCCGACCTGAACTTCGGCACCGCCGACGGCGCGGCCTGCGCGCCCGGGCTGGGCGAGGCGGTGGTGTCGCGCGCGCTGGCGCAGGATCGCTTCAGCGTGGCCGTCAACGGCCGCTTCAAGGGCGGGCAGATCACGCGCTTCTACGGCAAGCCGGCGGCCGATGTGCACGCGATCCAGCTGGAGATGTGCCAATCGACGTATATGGACGAGGAGGCGCCGTACGGCTACCGGCCGGACCGCGCCGACCAGGTGCGCGGCCTGCTGCGCGAGATGACGCTGGCCGCCGCCGACTGGGTGCGGCGATGAGCGGGCCGTCGGCGCTGTTCGCCCGTCATGCGCTGCTGCCGGATGGCTGGCGCGCCGATGTGCTGATCGAGTGGAGCGCGGCCGGCGCCATCACGGCGGTGACCGCCGGCGCCGCGGCCGAAAGTGTTAATCGTAACCTCGGCGTCGACACCGTCGAATATGCGCTGCCGGGCATGATCAACCTGCATTCGCACAGCTTCCAGCGGGCGCTGGGCGGGCGCACCGAGAAAGCCGGCCAGGACGTCGCCGGCGGCGCCCAGGACAGTTTCTGGACCTGGCGCGACCTGATGTACCGCTTCGCCCGCAACATCACGCCGGCCCATATCGAGGCCATCGCCGCCCAGCTGTTTTCCGAGTGTCTGCGCCACGGCTACACGTCGCTGTGCGAATTCCACTATGTGCAACGCGCGCCGGACGGCGCCATGTATCCGCGCCCGGCCGAAACGGCCGAGCGGGTGATAGCCGCCGCACGGTTGACCGGAATTGGCGTGACGATGCTGCCGGTGTTGTATAGTTATTCCGGCTTTGGCGAAAGCGCCTTGAAACCCGAACAGCGGCGCTTCAAGACCGATGTCCAGGACGTGCTGCGCGTGATCGAGGCGCTGGAACCGTTGCGCGATGCGCAAACCGAGGTCGGCGTGGCGCCGCATTCGCTGCGCGCGGCGTCGGTGGCGCAGATCAACGCGGTGCTGGCGGCCTTGCCGCGAGACCGTCCGGTGCATATCCACATCGCCGAGCAGCAGCAGGAGGTGCGGCAGTCGCTGGACTGGAGCGGGCGCCGCCCGGTCGAGTGGCTGCTCGATCACGTCGATGTCGACCGGCGCTGGTGCCTGGTGCACGCCACCCACCTGACGGGCGGCGAAGTCGATCGCATGGCGGGCAGCGGCGCGGTGGCTGGCCTGTGCCTGACCACCGAGGCGAACCTGGGCGACGGCCTGTTTCCGCTGGAGCAGTTCCTGGCGGCGGGCGGCCGCTTCGGCATCGGCAGCGACAGCCATATTTCGCAAAGCCCGGTGGAGGAACTGCGCTGGCTGGAATACGGCCAGCGCTTGCGGCAGCAGCGGCGCAATATCGCGGTGTCGCCCACGCAGCGCCATGTCGGCGATTTTTTATGGCAGGGCGCCTTGGGCGGCGGCGCGCAGGCGGCGGGACGGCCGGTGGGCGCGCTGGCGCCGGGCCGCCGCGCCGATGTGATCGTGCTCGATGACGATCACCCGAACCTGTACGGCTTGGCGCTGGACGAAGTGCTCGGCAGCTTCGTCTTCAGCGGCAATGACAATCTGGTCAAGGACGTCATGGTCGGCGGCCAGTGGGTAGTACGCAACCAGCAGCACGTGGCGCAGCAGGCGATCGCTGCGCGCTTCAAGCAGACGATGGCCGAACTGAGGGAGTTCCGATGACCCAGCTGATCCAGTATGCAAGCCTGATGCCAGCGCCGTGGAAAAACGGCGGCGGCAGCACCACCGAAATCGCCGTCTCCCCCCCCGGCGCCGGTTTCGACGATTTCGATTGGCGTGTCAGCCTGGCGACCATCACCCAGGACGGTCCGTTCTCGGTCTTTCCCGGCATCGACCGCACGCTGGCGCTGGTCGACGGCGACGGCGTGCTGCTCGATTTCGGCGACGAGCGCGTGGTGCTCAGCCCCAGCGAGCCGCTGATCGAGTTCGCCGGCGAGGACACGGTGCACGCCACCGTCACCGGCGCCAACACCACCGATTTCAACGTGATGACGCGGCGCGGCCGTTGCCGCCACCGGCTCGAAGCGTGCGCGGTGCGCGGCACGCTGGAACTGAACCGCCGCGCCACCACCACCCTGCTGTTCCTGGCCGACGGTGAGGGCGTGTCCGTCAGCAGCGCGCGCGAACGCATCGCCATGGTGCGCTACGACATGCTGGTAATCGAATCCGAAGAGGCATGGAGCCTGGAGGCGGCGCAGGCGACCGTGTTCGTGGTCGATATCATCAATAACTAGAATAATCCGAAGGTTGCGCATGACCGATTGGGATGTATTGTTTACCAATGTGCACCTGGCCACCATGGCCGGGGGCTACGGCGAAGTCCGCGATGCCGCCATCGCCGTCAAGGATGGCCGCATCGCGTGGCTGGGGCCCGTGGCCGCGCTGCCGGCGGATGCGCGGGCGGCGGCCATGCATGACGGCGAGGGTTGTTGGCTGACGCCCGGCCTGATCGACTGCCACACCCACATCGTCCACGCCGGCAACCGCAGCGACGAATTCGAGGCGCGCCTGAACGGCGCCACCTACGAGGACATCTCCCGCGCCGGCGGCGGCATCATGTCCACCGTGCGCGCCACCCGCGCCGCCTCGGATGACGAACTGCTGGCGCAAAGCCTGCCGCGCGTACGCAGCCTGCTGGCCGAAGGCGTGACGACGCTCGAAATCAAATCCGGCTACGGCCTGACGCTGGAATCGGAGGCGAAGATGCTGCGCGTGGCGCGCCGCGTGGGCCGCGACTATCCGGTCGATGTCGCCACCACCTTCCTCGGCGCGCACGCGCTGCCGCCGGAGTTCGCCGGCCGCCCCGACGACTACATCGCCGAGGTGTGCGCGATGATCGCGCCGCTGGCGAGCGAGGGGCTGGTCGACGCCGTCGACGCCTTCTGCGAGCGGATCGGCTTTTCGCACGACCAGACCGAGCGCGTGTTCCGGGCGGCGCGGGAGCACGGCTTGCCGGTCAAGCTGCACGCCGAGCAGTTGTCCGACCAGCGCGGCGCGCAGCTGGTGGCGCGATACGGTGGTCTCTCTGCCGACCACCTCGAACATCTGACCGCCGACGGCATCGCCGCGATGGCCGCCGCCGGCACGGTGGCGGTGCTGCTGCCGGGCGCCTATTACTTCCTGCGCGACACCACGCCGCCGCCGGTGGCCGCGTTGCGCGCGGCCGGCGTGCCGATGGCCGTGGCCACCGACTGCAACCCGGGGACGTCGCCGATGACCTCCTTGCTGCTGGCGATGAACATGGCGTGCACCTTGTGGCGCCTGACGCCGCACGAAGCGCTGGCCGGATGCACGGTGCACGCGGCGCGCGCGCTGGGACGCGAGCAGGCTATCGGCACGCTGGAAGTGGGCAAGCGGGCCGACTTTGCGCTGTGGCGCATTGCCCGACCTGCCGACCTGTCGTATGCGATCGGCATGAACCCGTGTGTTGGCGTGGTCAACGCTGGCGTATGGCGCGCGCCACGGGCTTGGGCAAGGTCAAACC
>JBDSKP010000581.1:0-3601 GCA_039916925.1 Duganella sp. | reverse complement strand
ACTACACCCGCCATCTTTCGGGCGCGGCGCCCGGCGATCCCCCGGCGACGCTGGTCGACTACCTGCCGAAGGACGCGCTGATGTTCCTCGACGAGTCGCACGTGCTGATCGGCCAGTTGAGCGCCATGTACAACGGCGACCGCTCGCGCAAGACCAATCTGGTGGACTACGGCTTCCGCCTGCCGTCGGCGCTGGACAACCGGCCTTTGAAATTCGAAGAGTTCGAGCAGAAGATGCGGCAGACGGTGTTCGTCTCGGCCACGCCGGCCGACTACGAGACCTCGCACGCCGACCAGGTGGTCGAGCAGGTGGTGCGCCCGACCGGCCTGGTGGACCCGCTGATCATCGTGCGCCCCGCCCGCTCGCAGGTGGAGGACCTGATGTCCGAGATCACCGACCGCGTCGCCAAGAACGAGCGCGTGCTGGTGACCACGCTGACCAAGCGCATGTCCGAGCAGCTGACCGAATTCCTGAGCGACCATGGCATCAAGGTGCGCTACCTGCACAGCGATATCGAGACGGTGGAACGGGTCGAGCTGCTGCGCGACCTGCGCCTTGGTACCTACGATGTGCTGGTCGGGATCAACCTGCTGCGCGAAGGCCTTGATTTGCCCGAGGTGTCGCTGGTGGCGATCCTGGACGCCGACAAGGAAGGCTTCCTGCGTTCCGAACGCTCGCTGATCCAGACCATCGGCCGCGCCGCGCGTAACCTCAACGGCGTGGCGCTGCTGTACGCGGACCGCATGACCGATTCGATGGAGCGCGCCATCGGCGAGACCGAGCGCCGGCGCGCCAAGCAGATCGCCTTCAACGCGGCCAACGGCATCGTGCCGCGCGGCGTGAGCAAGAGCATCAAGGACATGATCGACGGCGTCTACAGCCCGCAGGACGCGCGCGAGAACCTGCAGGTGGCGCAGGAGGCGGCCAAGTACGAGTCGATGAGCGAGAAGCAGATCAGCAAGGAGATCAAGCGGCTGGAGAAGGCGATGCTCGATCACGCCAAGAACCTGGAGTTCGAAAAGGCCGCGCAGGTGCGCGACCAGCTGCACGGCCTCAAACAGCAGTTGTTCGGCGCGCCGGGCGCGGACACGCCACCGACTCCGGACTGACCAACCTATCGAGCCAACCATGAATCCGATCTTAAGCAGCGGCCCGCTGGGCTTCCCGTGGGCCACCATGGACCCGTTCCTGTTTTGCGTTCACCACGTGGACAACTACCCCAAGGGCGACGGCAAGTTCGGCCCTGCCGCGTCGCTGGCGGGGCGCCGCCTGGGCCAGGACTTCATGAGCGTCGACGGCTGGAACATGTACCACGGCGAGCGGGTGCCGGGCTTTCCCGGCCACCCGCACCGGGGCTTCGAGACGGTGACCATCGTGCGCCGTGGCCTGATCGACCACGCCGATTCGCTGGGCGCGGCCGCGCGCTTCGGCGCCGGCGACGTCCAGTGGCTGACCGCCGGGCGCGGCATCGTCCACTCGGAGATGTTCCCGCTGCTGAAGACCGAGGAGGACAATCCGCTCGAGCTGTTCCAGATCTGGCTCAACCTGCCGGCGCGGGGCAAGCTCGTCGATCCGCACTTCACCATGATGTGGTCGGAAGACGTGCCCCGCGAAACCATTACCGACGCCATGGGCGCGCGCACAGAGGTGGTCTGCGTCGCCGGCCGGGTGGGTGGTTCCGACGCCCTGCCCCCGCCGCCGAATTCCTGGGCCGCCGCCGAGGACAGCGACGTCGCGATCTGGGTGGTGACGATGGAGCCGGGCGCGCAGTGGACCTTGCCGCCGGCGCGCGGCAGCGATACCAAACGCGCCCTGTATTACTTCGACGGCGAAGGCGCCAGCTTCGGCGGCCAGCCGCTGGCATCGCGCAGCGTCAACGACGTGCGCACCGACGTGGCTTTGCCGCTGGTGAACGGCGCCGCCGGCAAGGCGCAATTCCTGATCCTGCAAGGACGGCCGATCGGCGAACCCGTGGTGCAATCGGGTCCGTTCGTGATGAACAGCGAGCAGGAGATACGCCAGGCCCACGCGGATTACCGGCAGACGGGATTCGGCGGTTGGCCGTGGCCCGATGGCGCACCGGTGCACGGCGACGATCCGACGCGATTCGCCCGCCACACCGACGGCAAGGTCGAGCGCCGCGAGGGCTGAAGCCCCGTCAGCGCTGCTTGACGAACGTGGCCACCGCCTCGCCCACCTGCGGGGCCAGCGGAAGGTCTGGATTGCTGTAGGAATCGCGCTGGCGGGCGGGATCGGCCGGCACCATCTTCAACACGTGGTTCATGCCTTCGATGACCACCAGCTTGGCCGCCGGCGCGGCGGCCGCCAACGCCTGCGCTTCCTTCACGCCCACCTGAACATCCGTCGTGCCCTGGACGATCAGCACCGGCATTTTCAGCGCCGCGATCGCTTTGCGCGGATCGTATCGGAACGACGATATCAGGTAAGGTTGAACCGACGGCCGGTACAACGCCATCAACGGCGGCGGCACATCCGCCACCTGTTTTCCCTGCTCCAGCGCGGCCAGTATGCGCTCGTTATCGCCAGCCAGCGCCTGCGGCAGCTTGGGCCTCAACTGGTCACGCAGGATGTCGCCCAACGGGTGGCCTGCGCCGGAGATGGAGACGCAGGCGTCGGCGTGTGCGCGTTCGCATGCAAGCGACGCGATCAGCGCACCCTCGCTGTGCCCCGCCATCACCACGCGCGAGAAACGCTGGTCGGCGCGCAGCTGACGCATCCAGAGCACGGCGTCGTCGACATAGCTATCGAGGAGCAGATCGGATTCCTCCTTGGCCGCGCCGGCGCTGGAGGCGACGCCGCGCTTGTCATAGCGCACCGTCGCGATGCCCTGCCGCGCGAGCGATTCGGCCAGCATGCGCAGCGAGTTATTCAGCAAGGAAGCCGCCTCGCTATTGCCATCGCGGTCCGTCGGGCCGGAACCGGAGTGCAGCAGCACCACCGGCACCTTGGCGCCGCCTTCCGGCACCAACTCGGTGCCATACAGCGTGCCTCCGGCGACGGCCTGGGTGACGGCACGTTCGGCGTAGCTGCCCGCATGGGCGGCAAAGGACAGCAACAGCGAAGACAGCAAAATTGTACAGCGCATTCGCACACTCCCGGATCGGTATCGTTGAGGCCTATGATACCGGACAGCGCCGCCGAAGTCGCCCGCTCCGACTTTAATAAACGGCTTGTCCATCCGCGTCGAAGACATGCCAGCGCGCCGGCTCGACGCGAATGACGGCGCCCTGGCCGCCCTGCCAGCGTGCCTCGGCATCCACCCTGGCGATCAACTGGGTCGCGCCGTCGTCGGGCGTCAGGTAAATATAGCTGGCATCGCCCAGCAGCTCCGCCGCCTGCACCGTGACCGGAATACCCGCTGCGCCGCCGCCCGCCTGTTCGGACGGCGCCAGCGCCATGTGCTCGGCGCGCACCCCGACCGACACCGGCGATCCGGGAGCCAGCCCGTCGCGCGCGCCGATCGGCACCAGCGCGCCGCTGGCCAGCCGCACCGCCATCGTCTGTCCGGCCAGCAGCTCCACCACGCCGTTCAAAAAGTTCATCGCCGGCGAGCCGAGGAAGCCGGCGACGAACATATTGG
>JBDSKP010000580.1:0-9490 GCA_039916925.1 Duganella sp. | reverse complement strand
CGCCATTGAAGCCGGCGGCGGCGCCGCCGTAGGAGAAGCGCAAGCCCTCCAGGCCTTCGTTGGCGGCGTAGCGGACGGTGTCGTAGCGGAGCTGCGCGTCGGCGCCGAGCTTGGCGCGGTCGACGCCGGACAGGCGCTTGAGCATCGATTTGACCTGGCCGGCCCAGGCGGCGTCGCCGGCGCGGCTGAGGTTCTCCAGCTGCGACTTCAGCGCGGCGCGCTCGCCCTTGTCCAGCCCGAGCGCGGTGGCGGCGCTTGGCGACAGGCGCAGGATTTCCTCGGCGAAGCTGTCGAGCAGCTTGGCGAAGCCGGCGTCGGCGGCGGTCGGAGCGACCTGGGCGCTTTGCGCCCGCGCCAGGCCCGGCAGCGCGGGCAAGACCCCCACGGCGGTGGCGGAAAGGGCGGACAGCAGCAGGTCGCGGCGGGTGAAATTCTGTGACTTGTTGCTCATGACATCCTTGTATTGTTTGTTGGTAATGCTGGCCGGCGGCGCGTGACGCGGGAATTCCCGGTCGCGCGGCCGGCGCGACGCTGACCATAGCGCGTCGGCCGGAAAATTGTCAATGAGTATTGTGCGCCGGTTAAGGCGGATTTAATACTGCGGCAAGCTCAGATGTGCTCGTAACGCACTCGTAGGGCGGATTAGGCGGCACGCCGTAATCCGCCATTGCATGCGCCAACGCGACGCATGCATGGCGGATTACGCTGCGCTAATCCGCCCTACGTGGATTCGGTGCAAACGCCCGCGATATCGGGCGAAAAACGCAACTGGAAGCGGGCGATCAGATCGCGCAGCGCGTCGAGCTCCTGGCGCGGCAGGGCCAGCGCCACATGCATGTCCGGGCGGACCAGATAGGCCGCGTCCTCCAGCAGGCCGGCTTCGTCGGCGGCCTCGCTCCACGGCCAGGCGTGCAGCGGCAGGCGCAGCACCTGCGCGGCGGCGGCCAGCTGCGGATCGGTTTTGCCGTACACGTGCAATTGCCAGTCCAGCGAGCGCAGCGGGGCGAAATTGTCGCCGCCGTCCGCCTGCGGCACCCACGGCAGGCGGTCGCCGCCGATGATCTCGCCCGCGCGCCCGCCGCTGAGCAGGCTGTCGGGATAATGGATTTGCACCTGCGACAGCGTTTTGAACAGCGTGCGGCGGGCGGCCGAAAAGCCGGTCAGCATCGGCAGCACGTGCGGCACCAGCCAGTTGCGCAGCAGCTGGCCGCCGGCGCCCTGCGACACCACCATCTGGAAGGCGCGGTCGGTGGTGGCGACCAGCTTGCGGGCGAACACGAGCCGCTCGGCCTGGTAGGTGTCGAGCAGAGCGCCGTGGGCGCCGGCGCGCAGCACCTGCGCCAGCTTCCACGCCAGGTTGACGGCGTCGCCGATGCCGGTGTTCATGCCCTGGCCGCCGGCCGGGCTGTGGATGTGGGCCGCGTCGCCGGCCAGGAAGCAGTGGCCGACGCGGAATTGCGACGCCACCCGGTGGTGCACGCGGTAGGTGGAGAACCAGTTCAACTGCGCGACCTTGATGCCCAGCAATGGTTCCAGCACCGGGCGCACGTCCTCGAAACTGGGCTCGGCGGCGCCGGCGGCTGGGTCGGTTTTAGGTTCGGGCATGATGCCGATCAGGCGCTGCATGCCGCGCGAGCGCACCGGCAGCATCAGCGCGAAGGTGTTGGCGCCGAGGTGGCCGACCAGGTCGACGTTGGGCGGGCCGTCGGTCTTGACGTCGGCCACATAATAGAGATGGTCGTAGGTGCCGCCGTCGAAGTTGATTTGGAGCGACTCGCGCACCCGGCTACGGGCGCCGTCGCAGCCGCACAGGAAGGCCGTGCCGCAGGCGATGCGTTCGTCGCCGCGCCGCAGCACCGAGCGCACGCCCCATTCGTCCTGCGTGAACGATTCGAGCTCGGTGTTCCAGTCGACCTCCACGCCGTGCGCCCGCAACTGTTCAACCAGAAACCGTTCGTGGTCGTCCTGCGGGAAGGCCAGCACGAAGGGATAGGGGCTCAGGCCGGCGCCGATGTCCTTGAGCGGCAGCTCGGCGATGTCGTGGCCGTCCTCGCGCAGGTGGATGGCCTCGATGCGGATGCCCAGATCGACGACGGCGTCGCCGAAACCGAGCTGGCGGTAGAACTCGAGCGTGCGCGCATGCACGGCCATGGCGCGCGAGGCCTGGCCGGGGCCGCTGTTTTGGTCGATGATGCGTACCGTCACGCCGTGCCGCGCAAGGCGCAGGGCGAGTACCAGGCCGGTGGGTCCGGCGCCGATGATGAGGACTTGGGGAACCATCGGGCCAGTCTACCCGCGTGGGCGAATGCGGCGCGCGCAATTGGCGGCGGCGGGGCGGACGGGTCGGCGTGGTGGATGAGTTGTGGTCGAGGTATAATGATTGCCGGGTGTTCGTACAGCACGGTACGACAGGACGCGCGATGGTCGGGCCGCCACGCGGCTTTATTGCGTCCAATATGAACATTATCCTTTTTGCCTCTAGCTTCTCATCTTTACGTCATGCGCCCCTGGAGGCGGCATGATGTCCGTCGAGCGCGGTCTTTCTAATACTTTCAAGCAATTCACCGAGTCGAGCAAATCTGGCGGCATCGTGCTCATCCTGTGCACGCTTATCTCCCTGTCGATTGCAAACTCGCCCTTTGGCGCCGCCTACCTCGGCTTCTGGCACCAGATCGTGGCGGGCCTAAGCGTTGAGCACTGGATTAACGACGCCCTCATGGCGGTGTTCTTCCTGCTCATCGGGCTTGAGCTTGAACGCGAACTGTATAGCGGCGAACTGTCCGACATGAGGAACGCCTTGCTACCGATGCTGGCCGCGGTGGGCGGCATCGCGGTGCCGGCTTTGATCCACTTCGGCATGAACGGCGGAACGCCTACCCAAGCCGGCGTTGGCGTCCCCATGGCGACGGACATTGCCTTTGCGCTAGGCGTATTGGCTTTGCTCGGCAACCGGGTGCCAGCATCACTGAAAATCTTTCTGACGGCGCTGGCCGTGATGGACGACTTGGGCGCAATTGTCGTGATCGCCCTGTTCTATACCGCCAACCTGTCGTTCCTATATCTGATGGGCGCCCTGGCCGTTTTCATCGCACTGATGGCAATGAACCGCCTGCTGCGCGTTATGGCGTTGTTGCCTTATCTGTTGGGCGGTGCCCTGATGTGGTTCCTGATGCTTAAATCCGGCGTGCACGCGACCATCGCCGGCGTACTGCTTGCCTTTGCGATTCCCTATTCCGCCAAGGAAGACGACGCCGCGTCGCCCTCGCATCGTCTTGAACGCATCCTGCACAAGCCGGTCACCTTTTTGATCCTGCCGATCTTCGCCCTGGCCAATACGGGCATCGTCATCGGCCCGGGCTGGATCGGCGAACTCGCAAGCAGCAATAGCCTGGGAATCATCGCCGGTCTGGTGCTGGGCAAGCCGATCGGTATTGTCCTGTTCAGCTTTGCGGCAGTGACTTTAGGGTTATGCCGTCTTCCGTTGGACCTGGCTTGGCAGCACATCTTGGGAGCAGGATTACTGGGCGGAATCGGTTTTACGATGTCGATCTTCATCACCAATCTCGCGTTCACAGGGCAAGCGGAAGTGATCAATGCGTCAAAGATGGCGATCCTCGCAGCTTCATTGGTTGCGGGCATACTCGGGTTCTTATGGCTGAAGGTTAGGGGGAGTCCATTCGCAAGCGACCTGTACACGGATACGATGGATGTGGAACAGGATCCATCGAAATAAGCGCCGCTAGCATCTCCCCAAGTCCGCTTCGAGCGGTCCCTGCGGTCGTGACAATCCGTGAATTTTTCGCTTTGGCAACGTGCTATTCTTCTGCGACAGGTTCGTTCCGGCCAACAGCGGTCGTTCAAGCTCCTCTTTATTCACGCTACGCGCCAATCACATATGAATCTAAGTTCCGTTCGGTATATGGTTGTGGCCCTGTCCATATCTGTAGCCGTTGGCTTCGTCGTTAAAGCATGCTCAAGTCCTGAGCTTATCGAGACCTTCGGCGAGAAAAGCGAATGGTCAACACTCCAGGCGATCGAATTGGGGACCCGCAACGCGGCTTTGAATGCGCCAGTCATACGCAGCATGCACGACCGCGAAGTCCTTGGCGTCAAAGGGGTGTCAGGGGAAAACATTTGGATTCTGTTACGAACTGAATCGCCACCGTTCTACAAACAGATGCCCAGCGGCCAATACGATTTGCCTGTCGCCCTGGTTGATCAGTTGGAAAAAGAGCATCGGCTTTCTCACACAGTGGCAGTGGTTCTGCGCTCTCACGTGCGTAAGAAATGAAGTAACGGAGAACGCCACCGCAACGTTGTGTTCGCTTCGGGGCGTCAGCGGCCTGATCTGCAGGTGACGATTACCGTCGAGTACAATTGGCGGGAGCCGGCCAATAACCGCCGTTCGTCGTGGATTTTCCAAAAATGAATTTTAATCCAGAAGGATTCTGTGGGCTCATCAAATTCTAGGGATTTTTGTCTTCGAGCAATAGCACATTTGAAAATGGAGCTAATTGAAGAAGACCCTAATGAAATAGTTCTCGGCTTTGGAGATAGTCCGGTGCTAAGGTCGATAGGGCACGGTCTTTTGGTTGCGTATCTGTCCAGTCCCGTCTGTTCATAAACCCTTTTCACAAATAGGTCGGGCTTCTGTTGCTGCCATTCTTTGAGAGCCTGAATCGGTGTTTTTGAACCGATGGCGCGCTGGGGAATGTGATGGTTGTACAGCTTGAGGTAGTTGTGCAGCGTCGCTTCCAAGTCAGCCTGGCTGTCGAAACGAGTCTGCTTTAAAAGCTCGTTGATGCGGCCATTGAAGCGCTCCACCATACCGTTGGTTTGCGGGTGACGCGGCGGTGCCAGGCGATGCTCGATGCCCATGCCGGCGCATACCTTGTCGAACACATGGCGGCCGCTGGGCTTCTTGTCTTTGGTCGTGAAGCGGTCCGTGAATTGCGAGCCGTTGTCGGTCAGGATCTTGATGATCTTGATCGGTGAGGCATCCTTCAACCGCCGCAGGAAGTCAATGCTGCTGGTGTCGGTCATGTCTCGGTAGATGTGCAGGAAGACCCAGCGCGTGGCGCGGTCGATGGCCACGAACAGATAGCGGCGCGAGCTCTCGTCGGGCATCTGCGGCAGATACTTGATGTCGATGTGAACAAAGCCCGGCTCGTAGTCCTTGAAGGTCTTCTTGGGCGAGATCGTTTCTCCCTCGGCCTTGGGAATGACGTCTTCCAGACGCGCCATACCCTCACGCTTGAGCAGGCGGGCGATTCCGGAGCGTGAGGCGTCGGCGTTGATGTATTGTTTGGTGACGTAGACCAGATCGTCGAGCGGCAAATACAGCGTCTGGCGCAGCGACAGGACGATGGCTTCCTGCCCTTCGCTTAAGGTCGTATGCAGGGTATGGGCACGATGGGAACGGTCCTGGACATCATCGCGCTTGATCCACTTGGCCGCCGTGGCGCGAGCGATATTGAAGACCTTGGCCGCCTGCCGGTCCGATAGCCCGGAATCCTTGATCTCTTGGCGGATTTTGGGAGTGGTACGGGCTTGCGGATGGATGCGCATAGTCATGCTCTCGATGTCTCCAGTGCGATTTTGCGGTGGCTCGACGATCGTGGGGACAGCTCCGCGATCAGTTCCTCCAGTATGACCTTGGCGCGAAACAAAGGCCAGCTACGACGAGGGATATGATCGCACGGAACTAAACACGTATCTTGTGGATGAAGGGGAGCATTTTTCCTACGTACAAAATAGGCACTTGACCGCAACGGGCATGTCTATCGAGGAGTTAGATGAGAATGCTAAGGGAAATTTGGCTCGATTCGCTTACGAGAACGCAGAGGTTCGGCAATATGGAAACATCTTTGCAGTTCTGTGCGGCGGGAATTTTGAAGCAAGCTTGTTGCTATGCGACCAATTCTGGGCCACATGGTATTCCGAATTGGCTCCAAACGGTTTTATTGCGGCATTTCCGTATAGAGATATACTGGCATTTGGAGACGCGAATAATGCTTCTGTTATACCGGAATTGGAAGCTTTATGTGGCCGTGCTCAAGGCGGAGACCATCCGTTATCAACTGAGCTATATCGAAGAGTCAATGGTACTTGGCAGAGGTAACTTCGGATAAAAGCTAGCAGGTGATTTTTTCAGCATATCGACCGGCGGCTTTGGGGCGGAACCCGCCGATCGTAGCGGCCGCAGTCAAGTACCTCGCACCGGCTAAATTGCCTTCTTGGCCTACGGCGATCACGCCCGTATACCGTATCGCACTGAGCCGGCGCTTCGCGTTATCATCCACCACCTTGCCCTTCATCCAGATTGTCCCCAACCACACACACGCCATGACCCACTCCGCGCTCCGTCGTACTTTATTGCTGGCACTTGCCACCACCCCACTTGCCCGCGCCACCGCCGCCCCCATGCCACCCGATATGCGGCTGGTCCGGCTCGAAGCGGCGTCCGGCGGCCGGCTTGGCGTGGCGGCGCTGAACACGGCCGACGGGCGCCAGCTGCTGCACCGCGCCGACGAGCGCTTTCCCTTCTGCAGCACCTTCAAGATGATGTTGTCGGCGGCGGTGCTGGCGCGCGAGCCGTCGGCGCTGCCACAGCGCATACGCTACGACAAGGGCGAGCTGGTGGCGCATTCGCCGATCACCGAGAAGAATTTGGACGACGGCATGACCATCGAGGCGCTGTGCGCGGCGACCATCCAGTACAGCGACAACACGGCGGCCAATCTGCTGATACGCCACCTCGGCGGTCCGGAGGCGGTGACCGCCTATGCCCGCACGATCAGTGACCGGCAATTCCGTCTCGACCGTCTGGAAACCGAGCTCAACAGCGCTATCCCCGGCGACCCGCGCGACACCACCACCCCGGCGGCGATGATGGCCTCGCTGCACAAGTTGGCGCTGGGCGACGCGCTGCCGCCGGCCAAGCGCGAAATCCTGGTCGATTGGCTGATCGGCAACACCACCGGCACCACCCGCATCCGCGCCGGCGTGCCGTCGAGCTGGCGGGTGGGCGACAAAACCGGCGCCGGCTCCTACGGCACGGTCAACGACATCGCCGTGCTGTGGCCTCCCGGCAAGGCGCCTATCGTGCTGGCCGTGTACCTGACGCAACCGGGCAAGGATGACGCGATCCGTCCCGAAATCCTCGGCCAGGCGGCGAAGATTGTCATCGATGCGTTCAAGGTCGGCTAAACTACGGCCCTTAACCTTAGTGGGCCCCCCATGACGAACAAAAAACAGCCTCCAGCCAAAAATCCCGCCGATGCGCCCGCTGGCCGCGCCCCCAATCCCTTCCTCAACGCCGAGCTGTACGCGCGCATGCGCGACTACACCGAGCGCGACGCGGCGTTTTCCAAGGAATTGAAGGCGATCGGCGAGAGTGGCGCTGGCAAGCGCAGCACCGACGCGCGCATGGCGCCGTCGCTGGCGGTGTTGCGCGGCGTGGTGAAAAAAGGCTTGCCGCTGTGGACGATGTTCGACCGCATCGTCGAGGGTGTCGAGAGCGGCCTGTGGGAGCCGTGGCTGACCGCGTTCGGCTTCGAGCTGCGCGGTGTCAACTACGCCAAGACCGGCGAGCGCAACGCGCGGCTGGCGCTGGACATCAGCCTTGGCTCGAAGGCGCACACGGCGTTCGCCAACGCCGGCGTGGGCAACTGGCGCAGCCTGGTGGTCGAGGATTGCGCCCAGGTGCAGATCGATAAACCGACCGAGACGGCGCCGGCCAAGGCCCACGCCATCTTTTTCCTGGACGCCCCGATTAAGTAATCAGGCCGGGCGGACTACTTTTCCCACTCGAGGTGGACCACCTTGTAGCCCTTGTCCTTGAGTAGCCGCAGCAGCGCCGGCAAGGCCTTGACGGTCGGGCCGTTGGCGTCGTGCATGAGGATGATGCCGCCGCCCCTGGCGGTCAGGCCCTCGGCCAGGCGCACGGTCAGCAGTTCGGTGGTGTCGGTGGGCAGCCAATCGTTGATGCCCACATCGATCGACATCACGGTGAGGTTGGCCGCCTTCAGCGCGGCCAGCATGGTCGGCGTTTCTTCCAGGTACGGGAACCGGTAGGCCGGCGCGTCCACGCCGAGCGCGGCCCGATAGGCGGCCTGGTTCTTCCGCAGGTCTTCGAGCTGCTGCTCGGGGCGCAGTTCGGACAGGTGGGCGTGGGTGTTGCTGTGCAAGCCCGCCGAATGGCCCTCGGCGACGACGCGCCGCGCCAGCTCCGGCGACCGCGTCAATTTGTCGCCGAGCAGGAAGAACGTCGCCTTGGCGCATTGATCGGCCAGCGCCGCCAGCACGACGGGCGTGCCCGCCGGCTCCGGACCGTCGTCGAAGGTCAGCACGACTTCACCCTTTTTCAGCGGCAAGGGGTCGTGTTGTTGCGCGCCGTATAGCGCGCCCTCGCGCGGGAGCTTGATGATGCGGGCGGTGCCGAGCTTGTCGGCGCCGCACTCGGTGGCGTGGGCCGGACAGGCCAGCGCGGCCAGCATGCCCATCGCCAGCAGTTTTACGACACGCGTCGCGAGAACCATTTCAGACGGCGCGCTTGCGGCGGGCCAGCGCCGATACCAGCGCCACGCCGGCCAGCATCATGGCGTAGGTTTCCGGTTCCGGTACCGGGCTCACGCCGGTCTGGGGAACGCCGGCGGTCAAGGTGCCTTCGATCAGCGCGGCGGGGCTGAACATGTTTTCCAGACCGCCGGTCCACACGCCGGCTTGGTTGGAGAGCGCATGGTTGGCCATGTTGCCGGTGGTCCAGGTCGCGTCGGTATTGGCGAAGGCGGAACCGGTGAGCCAGTAGGTGCCGGCGCCCAAGGTCCAGCTCAGGTTGGACAGGGAGGCGCCCGACAGCACGCCGGTCAGGTCGCTCGAATACAGGAGCTTGCCAGATGGCAGTTCCGGGAAGTCGTCGGGGTTCGGCACGCCGGTGGTGTCTTGCTTGACCGAGCTCATGATGCCCAGGGTGACCTTGCCCAGGCCGCTGATGTTGTCGATGGCGGTATGGATCGAGGTGATCTTCGTCTCACCCGTCAAGGTGAAGCGCAACGCGTGGCTTTGTTCATAGTGTGTGCCGTTTGAGTCGGTACCGTTGTCGAGCGAGTACGACATGAAGTCGAACGGGCCGTAACTATCGAGGATGACGGCCGCATGCGCCGAGCTGGCCAGCAAACCGAGAACGAGCAGGGGGACGGCAAAGAAGCGCTTCAGTGACATGGAAAACTCCGTAATTTCAAATAGGTAGGAAAAGGGCAATGCCATTATTGCATGCTCACTTATTAATTGAAATCATGAAATTTTCATGTTGTGAAATTGCTGCGTTGTTATTTAACACATTTCGCGTCAGGGTGTCGTACGGTAGCGGGTGCCTCGTCGCCGCATGGCTGGTCTGCTTGTTGTTACTATTTTATTGATATTTACTAAAGGGCAAGCCGTTATATCCGCACCCCGCGTATCTGCGTAGGGCGGATTAGGCGGAACGCCG
>JBDSKP010000579.1:0-3277 GCA_039916925.1 Duganella sp. | reverse complement strand
ATGCGGCCGAACAGCCTATTCGGCGCCGTCCTTCTTCTCTTCCTGTCCTTCGGCGTCGTCCAGCGAACGGGTGGCGTTGGCCTGGTCGATCAGCAGCGACAATTCCATGCCGCGCGCGGTCGAGTTGTCGTGCACGAAGTGCAGCGCCGGCAAGGTGTGGATGTGCAAACGCTTGCCCAGCTGGCCGCGCATGTAGCCGGCGGCGGCCGACAGGCCTTCGACGGTCTGCTTGACCTGCTCCGGGCTGTCCTTGAGCATGGTGAAGAAGATCTTCGCGTGCGCGTAGTCCGGCGTGACCTGCACTTCGGTGATGGTGATCATGCCGACCCGTGGGTCTTTCAACTCGTAGGCGATGATTTCGGACAGATCGCGCTGGATCTGGTCCGCGACGCGCTGACCGCGCTGCGGGATGGTTTTACTGTGTTTTGCCATGATTCGGTACTGCTTTCCATAAACGGCAAGTGGACGGGAGCTGTTGCCCCCGTCCACTCTACCTAGTCCTACTGTCCGTAACGATTACAGCGTACGGGCGATTTCCTGAACTTCGAACACTTCCAGGGTGTCGCCAACCTGGATGTCGTTGTAGTTCTTCAGCGACAGGCCGCACTCCAGACCGGCGCGCACTTCTTTGGCGTCGTCCTTGAAGCGTTTGAGCGAGTCGATCTCGCCGGTCCACACGACGATGTTGTTGCGCAGCAGGCGTACCGACGAGGCGCGCTTGACCACGCCATCGGTGACCAGACAGCCCGCGACCGCGCCGACCTTCGAAACCAGGATAACCTGGCGGATCTCGACTTGGCCGATAACGGTTTCGCGCTTCTCCGGTGCCAACATGCCCGACAACGCCGCTTTGATCTCGTCGATCGCATCGTAAATGATGTTGTAGTAGCGAATGTCCACGCCGTTCGACTCGGCCAGCTTGCGCGCCTGTGCGTCGGCACGGGCGTTGAAGCCGATGATGACCGCTTTCGAGGCCACCGCCAGGTTGACGTCCGACTCGGTGATGCCACCGACGGCCGCGTGCACAACCTGTACCCGCACTTCCGACGTCGACAACTTCTGCAACGAGCTGACCAGTGCTTCCTGCGAACCCTGCACGTCGGTCTTGATGATCATCGGCAGGTTTTTGACCTCGCCTTCGGCCATCTGGTCGAACATGTTTTCCAGCTTCGCGGCTTGCTGCTTGGCCAGTTTCACGTCGCGGAACTTACCTTGACGGAACAGACCGATCTCACGGGCTTTACGCTCGTCGGCCATGACCATGACTTCTTCACCGGCTTGCGGCACTTCGGTCAGGCCCTGGATTTCGACCGGGATCGAAGGACCGGCTTCGTTGATCGGCTTGCCGTTCTCGTCCAGCATCGCGCGCACGCGGCCATACGAGGAGCCCGCCAGAATCACGTCGCCGCGCTTCAGCGTGCCGGACTGCACCAGGATCGTCGCGACCGGGCCCTTGCCCTTGTCCAGACGGCCCTCGACCACCAGGCCGCGCGCTGGCGCGTCGACCGGGGCTTTCAGTTCCAGCACTTCGGCCTGCAACAGCACCTGTTCCAGCAGGGCGTCGATACCGGCGCCGGTTTTCGCGGAAACCGGCACGAATGGCGATTCGCCACCGTATTCTTCCGGCACCACTTGTTCGGCGACCAGTTCCTGCGTCACGCGGTCGACGTTGCCGCCCGGTTTGTCGATCTTGTTGATCGCGACAACCAGAGGCACGCCGGCCGCTTTCGCGTGGGCGATCGCTTCCTTCGTCTGCGGCATCACGCCGTCGTCGGCCGCCACCACCAGAATCACGATGTCGGTCGCTTTCGCGCCACGGGCACGCATCGCCGTAAAGGCTTCGTGACCCGGGGTGTCCAGGAAGGTGATCATGCCGCGCGGGGTGTCCACGTGGTACGCGCCGATGTGCTGGGTAATGCCGCCGGCTTCGCCCGACGCCACTTTGGCGCGGCGGATGTAATCCAGCAGCGAGGTCTTACCGTGGTCGACGTGACCCATGACGGTCACCACCGGCGCGCGCGAGACGGACTCGAAGTGAGCGTGCTCACCCTGGTCTGCCAACAGCGCTTCCGGATCGTCCTGCTCGGCGGCGAAGGCTTTGTGGCCCATCTCCTCGACCAGAATCATCGCGGTTTCCTGATCCAGCACCTGGTTGATGGTGCACATCTGGCCCAGCTTCATCAGCTGCTTGATGACCTCGGATGCCTTGACGGACATCTTGTGCGCCAGTTCGGCCACGGTGATGGTTTCAGGGACGTACACGTCCTTGATGACCGCCTCGGTCGGCGCCTGGAAGTTGGTTTCGCGGTCGTCCGAGTGCGAGCCACGACGGCCGCCACTCTTGCCACCACTACGCCAGCCGTCACGGCCGCCCGAACCGGTGTTGCCACGGCCCTTGCTTGCGGTGTTGCCCGGCGCGCCACGTTTCTTGGCGTCGTCCGACCAGGTCGACGAGACATTGGCCGACTTGATCGACTTCTTGTCGGCGGTGACCGGCTTCTTGTCGCCCGGCTTGTCGCCAGGCTTGGCGACGGCGCCGGTGGCTGGCTTGTGCAGCGTGCCTTCCGGAACCTTGGCCTTGACGGGAACCGGCACCGGTTCAGGGGCCTTGATGGCGCGCCGCGGCGCGTTCATCATGGCCTTGATCTGGGCGACCTCGTCCGCCACGGCCTTGCGGGCGCGGTCGGTGGCTTCGGCTTTTTCAGCGGCTTCCTTGGCGGCGGCGGCGACCTTCTTCTTGGCCTCTTCCGCTGCGGCTTTTTTCTTCTCTTCGGCGGCGGCGTCGACGGCGGTCGGCGCTGGCGCGGCGGCGCCGGCGTTGGTCGCGGCGGCCGCTGCCTTGGCGGCGGCTTTCTTCGCTTCGGCGTCGGCTTCCTTCTTCGCTTCGGCTTCGGCGGCGGCCGTGGCTTTCGCCTGGGCTTCCTTCTCGGCGTCCAGCTTGGCCAGGCGGTCTTGCTTCTCGCGCAGCTCGGCTTCCTGGCGCGCGATCAGTTCGGCCTGTTTGCGGGCGTCTTCTTCACGACGGGCCACCTCGGCCGCGTCCACCACCGGCGCCACAGGGGCGGGGGCGGGAGCGGCGACCGGCTCGTCGCGCTGGACGAAGGTGCGCTTTTTGCGCACTTCGACCTGAATCGTGCGCGACTTGCCGGTGGCATCGGCTTGCTTGATTTCAGTGGTTTCTTTGCGCGTCAGCGTGATCTTCTTCTTTTCGGTATCAGCCGATGCGCCGTGGGTACGACGCAAGTGATCAAGCAGCTTATCCTTATCATCTTTCGAC
>JBDSKP010000578.1:0-3476 GCA_039916925.1 Duganella sp. | reverse complement strand
ACAGGCGGACGAAGCCGTTGTCCAGTTCGTGGGTGATGTTGCCGCGGATCTGGCCGCCCTCTTCCATATTGAGGCCGGTCTTGCGCACCCCCTCGCCGCTGCGATAGGAGCCGCCGATGAAAAAGCGGGTGCGCTCGGAGATCGGCGCGCCGTAGTCGAAGTCGTAGCGGGTCTGGTCGGAGCCGAGGCCGCGGCTGATGCCGATGCTGCCGCCCTTTTCCTTGCCGGTCTTGCTGATGAAGTTGATGATGCCGCCCGGCGAATTGCTCGCCAGCGTGGAGGCGGAACCGCCGCGCACCACTTCCAGGTGGTCCAGCGTGCCGTCGATTTTGACGTAGCTGTCCGGCGTGATGAAGTTGAAGTCGCCCGACTGCAGCACCGGCAGGCCGTCCTCCTGGATCTGCACGTAGCGCGCGCCGCCGGCCGATACCGGCACGCCGCGCACGGTGATGTTGGCGTTGCCCTCGCCGCCCGACGACTCGGCGCGCACGCCCGGCACGGCGCGCAGCACCTCGGCCGCGCTCAGCGCCGCCGAGTTCTTGATGGCGTCGCCCTCGATGGTGCTGATCGAGACGCTGGTCTTCATCTTCGACGAGCCGGTGGTGGTGCCGGTGACGACCACGCGCTCCATGTTCAAGCCATCGGCCGGCGCGGCGGTGACGGCGGCGGGAGCGGCTTCCTGCGCGGCGGCGGCGCCCATGTGCAGGACGGCGGCGGCGACGGCGGCCGTCATGGCGGCCAGTTGGATGGTGCGATGTTTCATGGTGATCTCCAGATATTGTCGTTTTGCCCTGCTGTTTTGGCGAGCAGGTACGCCATTATTCATCGAACACGGGTTTAATGCAATCGATTGCATCAGTGCGGCGCAATATGTATATGCGGCAATCAACTCGCTCTGACATGACCGTAAAATCAGGGGAATACCTGGCTACGATGCCGATTTATGTTGCGATGCAACATAATATTTATGCAATCGGTTGCAAAAATAAGACATGCAGGGCGGATTAGGCGGAACGCCGTAATCCGCCATGAGCCGCCGACGGCGCTTGGCGGATTACGCTACGCTAATCCGCCCTACGTGTTTTAGATGAACGCCGGGCCGTCAGACGGTGCGGCTGCTCGAGCGCACCACCAGTTTGGTGGGCAACTGCAGCGACGGCGACGGCCGCCCCTCGACCAGCTCCAGCAGCGACGCCACCAGCGCCCGGCCGGCCTCGCGGATCGGCTGCTGCACGGTGCTCAGCGGCGGATGGAAATACGTCGACAGCTCGATGTCGTCGTAGCCGACCACCGCCACCTGCCCCGGCACGAACAGGCCGTGCTCGCGCATCGTGTTAATCGCGGTCATGGCCAGCAGGTCGCTGCCGGCGAAGATGGCGTCGAACGGCACGCCGCGCGCCAGCAGCTGCTGGACCGCCTCGCGCCCGCCCTCGGGCAGGAACGACACCGACACCTGCAGCGCCGGATCGACCTCGATGCCGGCCTTTTCCAGCGCGCGGCGGTAGCCGGCGTAGCGCTGCCCTACCTCGGGCAGGTTGACATCGCCGAAGAAGGCGATGCGCTTGCGGCCCTGCTCCAGCAGATGGGTGGCGGCCAGCTCGCCGCCGGCCAGGTTGTCGCCGCCGACGGTGCAGTACTACTGCCGCGGCAATTGCGCGCCCCACACCACGATCGGCACATGGCGCGCCGCCAGCTGGTTCAGTTGTTCATGGTGGCGCCACTGGCCGATCAACACGATGCCGATCACGCGGCCGGTGTCGAACGGCCCGGCCGCCGCGTCCAGCTCCTCGGCGTTGACGCGCGAGACCAGCATGTCGAAACCCTGCTCGGTGAGGGCGTCGGCCAGGCTGCCGAGCATGCCGAGGAAGAACGGATCGGACAGGTGCTGGCGCGTGGTCGGGTCGTACGGGATCACCACGCCGACGGTGCGGTTCTGCTTCATGCGCAGGTTCTGCGCGCCGATGTTGATGGTGTATTTGAGCGAGCGCGCCAGCTCCATGATGCGCACGCGCGTCTCCTCGCTGACCAATTTGCTGCCGGCCAGCGCGCGCGAGACCGTCGACGTGGACACGCCGGCCAGCCGCGCGATGTCGGCCATCTGCAAGCGCCGCTGGTGGGCGACGTTGTCCGCGTCGGGCGGCGTCGTCTTCGGCATGGCGGACGTCAAGCCGATGGCACGGTGTCTTTGAACGACTGGCGCTCCGACAGTTTATCGAACAACTTGGCCAGGTTGGCGTGGTCGTCGCGCCAGGTGATCTCCGGGAAGCGGAACGACAGCCAGCCCAGCGTGCAGCCGACCGCCACGTCGGCCAGCGAGTAGTTCTTGCCGGCGCAGTAGGCCGACTCGCCCAGTTTGTCCGACAGCGTCGCCAGGCCCAGGTGGACCTTGCGCACCTGGCGCGCGATCCAATCCTCGCTCTGCAGCTCGATCGGACGCTGGGTGCGCTCGAGGCGCACGGTGATGGCGGCGTCGAGCATGCCGTCGGCCAGCGCCTCCCAGCACTTGACGTCCGCGCGGTCACGGCCGTTCGGCGGCAGCAGCTTGCATACCGGCGTCAGCGTGTCCAGGTATTCGACCATCACGCGCGAATCGATCATGACGCTGCCGTCCTCCATGACCAGGGCCGGCACCTTGCCCAGCGGGTTCAAGGTGCCGATGATCGTATCGGGCGCCCACACGTTTTCCAGCTCGAACTGGCAATCGAGCTTTTTTTCGGCCAGGACGACGCGGACTTTGCGGACATAAGGACTGGCGAGGGAACCGATAAGTTTCATGGATGCGTAGAGTAGAAGGTTAGCGGACAGTATAACATCGGCGGGGTCGCGGGCCGCCAATGGTAAAATCACGTTTTTGCTCCTTCAACTTCGCCCCTCGATCATGACCACACCTGCTTACTCCACGCTGTCGGCGCTGTCGCCGCTGGACGGCCGCTACGCCGGCAAAACCGACCTGCTGCGTCCCATCCTGTCCGAATCGGGCTTCATGCACCACCGCGTCAAAGTGGAGATCTCCTGGCTGCAGGCGCTGTCGCTGGCCGGTTTCGCCGAGATCAAGCCGTTTTCGGCCGCCGGCACCGCGCTGCTCGACAAGATCGCCAACCAGTTCCAGGAAAGCGACGCCGCCCGCATCAAGGAAATCGAAGCGGTCACCAATCACGACGTCAAGGCCGTCGAATACTGGCTCAAGGAGCAGGTCAAGGACGTGCCGGAGCTGGTCGCCGCGTCCGAGTTCATCCACTTCGCCTGCACCTCGGAAGACATCAACAACACCTCGCACGGCATGATGCTCAAGGCCGCGCGCGACAACGTCATGCTGCCGTCGCTGCGCAACGTCATCGCCCGCCTGACCGAGATCGCCATCGCCAACGCCGACGTGCCGATGCTCTCGCGCACCCACGGCCAGACCGCCAGCCCGACCACCCTGGGCAAGGAGATGGCCAACGTCGTCGCCCGCCTGCAGCGCGCCATCAAGCGCA
>JBDSKP010000577.1:0-1591 GCA_039916925.1 Duganella sp. | reverse complement strand
GGAGCGCGAGGTTGAGCTTGGCATAGGCAATCTCGGTAAGCGCCACCTCACATATTCGGGTAATTCGGCCCGCCCCCGCCTTCGGGTGTGACCCATTCGATGTTCTGGGTCATGTCCTTGATGTCGCAGGTCTTGCAGTGGACGCAGTTCTGCGCGTTGATCTGCAGGCGGTCGGCGCCGGCGTCGGTCTTGACGAACTCGTAGACGCCGGCCGGACAGTAGCGCGCCTCCGGCCCGGCGTACTGGGCCAGGTTGACGTCGACCGGCACGCTCGGGTTCTTCAACGTCAGGTGGATCGGCTGGTCCTCGGCGTGGTTGGTGTTGGAGATGAACACCGACGACAGCCGGTCGAACGTCAGCTTGCCGTCCGGCTTGGGGTAGGCGATCGGCGAAAACTGCGAGGCCGGCTTGAGGCACTCGTGGTCGGCGTGCGTGTGGTGCAGCGTCCACGGCGCCTTGCCGCGGAAGACGATCTGGTCGATGCCCGTCATCAAGGAGCCCAGGTACAGGCCCTTGTTGAGCCACGGCTTGACGTTGCGCGCCACGTGCAGCTCCTCGTGCAGCCACGATTTTTCGAACGCGGCCGGGAAGGCGGCCAGCTCGTCGTGCTGGCGACCGGCGCCGAGCGCCTCGAACGCCGCCTCGGCCGCCAGCATGCCGGTCTTGATGGCCGCGTGGCTGCCCTTGATGCGGCTCATGTTGAGGAAGCCGGCGTCGCAGCCGATCAGCGCGCCGCCCGGGAACACCAGCTTGGGCAGCGACTGCAGGCCGCCGGCGGTGATCGCGCGCGCGCCGTACGAGATGCGCTTGGCGCCCTCGAAGAACGGCTTGATGGCCGGATGGGTTTTATAGCGCTGGAATTCCTCGTACGGCGACAGGTAGGGGTTTTCGTAGTTCAGGCCGACCACATAGCCGACCATGACCTGGTTGTTTTCCATGTGGTACAGGAAGGAGCCGCCGTAGGTCTTGCTGTCGAGCGGCCAGCCGGTGGTGTGGACCACCAGCCCGGGCTGATGCTTGGCCGGGTCGATCTCCCACAGTTCCTTGATGCCGATGCCGTACGATTGCGGGTCCTTGCCCTTGTTCAGGTCGTATTTAGCCATCAGCTGGCGGCCCAGGTGGCCGCGCGAGCCCTCGGCGAACAGCGTGTATTTGCCGTGCAGCTCCATGCCCAGCTGGAAGTCCGGGCCGGGCTGGCCGTCGCGCTTGACGCCCATGTTACCGGTGGCCACGCCCTTGACCTGGCCGTCGTCGCCGTACAGGATCTCGGCGGCGGGGAAGCCGGGGAATATCTCCACGCCCAGCGCCTCGGCCTGCTGGCCCAGCCAGCGCACCACGTTGCCCAGCGAAATGACGTAGTTGCCATGGTTTTCGAAGCAGGCCGGCAGCAGGAAGTTCGGGGTCTTGAGGGCCTTGGTTTCGGTCAGGAACAGCACGCGGTCCTCGGTGACGGCGGTGTTGAGCGGCGCGCCTTTGTCCTTCCAGTCCGGGATCAGTTCGGTCAGCGCCTTCGGGTCCATCACCGCGCCCGACAGGATGTGGGCGCCCAGTTCGCCGCCTTTTTCCAGCACGACGACCGACACGTCGCGGC
>JBDSKP010000576.1:0-2873 GCA_039916925.1 Duganella sp. | reverse complement strand
AGCCCGCTGATGGTGGGCCGGGTGCGCGACTTGACGGGCAGTACCACCCCGGCGCTGTATGTGATCGCCGGCGCCACGCTGCTGTGCGCCCTGATCGTCGGGTACGGGCTGCCGGCCCAACTCCGGCAGAAAGGCTAGCCGGGGCGGCCCCGGGCCCGATGCCGGATGCGGCTAGACGGCGGCCGCCTGGTTCTCGTTCAGGCGGATGAAGCCGACGATGAGGCGGTAGGCCTTCCAGATCCAGGCGCCGATCCACACCAGCCAGGCGACCGGAATACCGATGATGGTTATCGCCAGCAGGCCGCCGAGGGCCATCCAGACCACGTACCACCAGAACGAGCGGATCATCCACGTATGGTGGGTGTGGACGAAGGTGCCCTCGGTGCCCGGGCGCTGCACGTAGTTGATGATCAGCGGGATCACGGAGAACAACCCCAGCGAAAAGACGAAGCTCACGCCGTGGATCACGTACAGCCACCATGCGGTGGTTTTCGCGGAGCCGAGGCGGCTATCCAGAACCAGTTCCTGCGACATGGTATTTCCTTTAAAGTTGGTGGACCCGGTTCAGAGTATAGCAACGTGATTTCCGATTGGGGGCACGAATTGCGCTGAAAATGCGCCGGCGGGACGGCAAACGTGCGGCGCCGAACACATGCCGGTGTTGGCCATCCGCTAATTATAGCAAGGCGATGGCGTTCCCTCCGGCGCTGGCGTAAAGTGGCTGCTTCCATCTTTTTTTAGAGTGTTGTCATGGGCAAAGCTGTTTCGGTGCTGTTTGTCTGTATGGGCAATATCTGCCGCTCGCCGACGGCGGAAGGGGTGTTTCGGCATCGGGTCGAGGCGGCCGGCCTGGCCGAGCGCTTCATCATTGACTCGGCCGGCACGCACGGCTACCACGTCGGCGAACCGCCGGACACGCGTTCGATGGAGTACGCCGCCAAGCGCGGCTACGACCTGTCGGCGCAGCGCGCGCGCAAGGTGGCGGCCGGCGACTTCGAGGCCTTCGACCACGTGCTGGCGATGGACCGCGACAATCTGCGCCTGCTGGAGGCGGCCTGTCCGCCGCGACACCGGCATAAACTGGGGCTGTTCATGGCCCACGCCAGCCGCGCCGGATCGGACGTCGTCCCCGATCCCTACTATGGCGGCGGCCGGGGTTTCGACCTGGTGCTCGACTACATCGAGGACGCCTCCGACGGCCTGATCGCCTTTCTGAGGGGGCGGTAGGATGGCGGCCCTCGTCGGCGACGGCCTTTGTCTGCGTCCGCTGTCGATTTCGGACGCGCCGGCGCTGGCGCGGGCCGCGCTGGAATCGATTGCGACCGTCGGCGTCTGGCTGCCGTGGTGCGACGCCTCCTTCACCGAGGCCGACGCCGAGCATTGGGTCCGGAGCTGCGCCGACGACCGCGCGAACGGCAGCGCCTACAGCGTCGGCATTTTCGACGTCGCCGACGGCGGGTACCTGGGCGGGATCGGCATCAACCATATCAATCGCGAGCATGATTTCGCCAATCTGGGTTTCTGGGTGCGGCAATCGCGCCAGGGCGAGCGGATCGCGCCGCGCGCGGCGCGTCTGATGGCCGCCTATGGATTCGAGAAGCTCGGCCTGACCCGGCTGGAGATCGTCGCGGCCGAGCGGAATGCGCGCAGCCGCAAGGTGGCGGAGAAGGCCGGCGCGCGCTTCGAGGGCATCCTGCGCAACCGTCTGGTCATACGTGGCGTGGCGATACCGGCGGCGATGTACTCGCTGATTCCGCCGGCGGGCGCCGCGACCGGCGGGCCATGAGCCGCTGTCTGGACAAGAAAATCGCCGTCATCACATCGCCCGCCAACCCGGTAGGTCACGCCGTGTTCATGCGGACCTTTTCGGCCGATGTGACGTTGTTCGAGCGCGACGACACGGTGCCGCTGGACGCGGCCAATATCCATTCGGCCTTGCCGCCACACTGGCGTGCGCCCGCCGGAACCGCAGGTGGCGACGTGCCGGCCAACGGCGCGTCAGGTTAACAAAGGCAGGATGCCGTCCAGGCCGACGAAGTTGAGCGCCACGTTGGCCTGCTCGCGCACCACCGGCTTGGCGCGGAACGCCACCGACATGCCGGAAATGCCCATCATTTTGAGGTCGTTGGCGCCGTCGCCCATGACGATCGCCTGCGACGGCGAGATGCCCAGTTGCGCGCACACCCGTTCGACGGTGCGCTTCTTTTCGTCGGCGTCGACGATGGTGCCGATCACCTTGCCGGTCAGCCTGCCGTCGACCACTTCCAGTTCGTTGGCGTTGGTGTAGTCCAGGCCCAGGCGTGTTTGCAGGCGCTCGGTGAAGAAGCTGAAGCCGCCCGACACCAGCAGCGTTTTCAGGCCGGCCGCTTGCACCGCCTTGAGCATGGTCTCGGCGCCCGGTGACAACTGCAGGCGTTCGTCGTACACGCGATCGAGCGCCGACGCCTCCAGCCCCTCGAGCAGCGCGACACGGCGTTTGAGGCTTTCGGCGAAATCGAGCTCGCCGCGCATGGCCGCCTCGGTGATTTCGGACACTTGCGGCTTTAAACCCTGCATGTCGGCGATTTCGTCGATGCACTCGATGGTGATCAAGGTCGAATCCATATCCATGGCGACCAGCTTGAATTCGCTCATCTTGTGGATGCCGATCAAGTACGTCGCGTCCAGTTGCGCGGCCTGGGCGGCCACCTCGATGGTCTGGCGCAGCGCCGGCGAGAAGGCGATGCCCTCGCAGCGCAGCGCGCGCTCGCCGATCCAGGTGATGGTTTTGGGCGCGGTGAGGGCGGCGATGCGCTCCAGCCGGGCCTTGCAATCGCCGAGCCCCTGCAAAACCAGGTTCATGGTGTCTTTTACATTTTTCATAGATTTAGCGT
>JBDSKP010000575.1:0-2258 GCA_039916925.1 Duganella sp. | reverse complement strand
TTGTCGGCCCTGGGGGCCGCCGTTATTGCGCGCTGCCGCCCTTGACGGTTTTGGCGGCCAGCTGCGCCTTCACGTTGGCGTTCTTGGCGCGCGGCGCCTGGTAGCTGACGTCGTCGTAGGCCTCGTTGCGGTCCAGTTCACCGCCGTCGCGGGCGGCGATGGTCTCGGCGACGACATCGGCGCGGCTGCGGGTGCCGGTCGACGCGCTCTGGAACGATTGGTTGATGGTCGCCTCGTTCTGGTCCAACTGGCCGGCGGCGCGCGCGGCGACCGTCTCGGCGATGACTTGTTCGCGGGTCAACTGGCCCGCCGGGCCCTGGGCGAAAGCGGCGCCGGCGGCAACCAGCAGGGAAACGGATGCGATGATGGATTTGACGTTCATTTTATTGCTCCTTATCTGATTAGCGTAATGCTCCGGAGAGCGCTTATCGGCCGTGTGCTGCTGTGTTTGTCGATAACTTCATCTTAGTATTAAAAATTCAGATAAAAAAGCGCAATTTTCCAGTCAAACACATCCGATTATCCGATTAGATAGTGGCAATCAGCGCTTTTCGCTGTCGAGCACGGCTGTGGAGTGGGCGTTGTAGCGGTCGCCGGCGGCGGCGCCGGCTGGCACCGCCCGTTCCAGCCGCGCCAGGTCGGCGGGGGTCAGCCGCACCGCGTTCGCGCCCAGCGCCTCCGTCAGGCGGGCACGGGTGCGCGCGCCCACCAGCGGCACGATGTCTTCGCCCTGCGCCGCCACCCAGGCGATCGCCACCTTCGCCACCGACACGCCCAGCTCGTCGGCGATGGCGCGCACCTTTTCCACCAGGCCCAGGTTGTGGTCCAGGTTGTCGGCCTGGAAGCGCGGGCTGGCCAGGCCGCGGAAATCGGCCTCGCCAGCGCGCTGCTTGCTCCAGTGGCCGCTGATCAGCCCGCGCGACAGCACACCGTAGGCCGTCATGCCGATGCCCAGTTCGCGGCAGGTTTGCAGGATGCCGTCCTCGAGGCCGCGCGAAATCATCGAATATTCGATCTGCAGATCGGCGATCGGATGCACGGCGTGGGCGCGGCGCAAGGTCTCGCTGCCCACCTCGGACAGGCCGATGTGGCGCACGCGGCCGGCCTTGACCAGCTCGGCGATGGCGCCGACCGTGTCCTCGATCGGCACCGCCGGGTCCAGCCGCGCCGGGCGGTAGATGTCGATATGGTCGACGCCCAGCCGCTTGAGGCTGTACGCGGCGAAGTTCTTCACGGCCGCCGGCCGGGCGTCGTAGCCGATCCAGTTGCCGTCCGGATCGCGCATCGCGCCGAATTTGACGCTGATATTGACACGGTCGCGGCCGCCGGCGGCCAGCGCCTCGCGCAGCAGCAATTCGTTGTGGCCCATGCCGTAGAAATCGCCCGTGTCGAGCAGGGTGACGCCGGCGTCGAGCGCGGCGTGGATGGTGGCCAGGCTTTCGGCGCGGTCGGTCGGGCCGTACAGGTCGGACATGCCCATCAGTCCCAGGCCCAGTTGCGAGACTTGCGGCCCGGTGCGGCCAAGTTTGCGTGTTTGCATAATGAAGCTCCAGAAAAGGTAAGCGGAAAAATCATTATGCTATTATCGATAGCAATAATAAATATGCGCCAATCCATTACTTCATTCGAAAAAACATAACAATGGACCAGCTCAAGGGAATGCGTATCTTCCAGGCGGTGGCCGACTGCAAGAGTTTCACGCAAGCGGCCGAACGGCTCAATCTGCCCAAGCCGACCGTCACCAACGCCGTGCAAGGGATCGAACAGCAGCTCGGCGTGCGCCTGCTACAGCGCACCACGCGCAAGGTCAGCCTCACGGCCGAGGGCGCGCAATATCTGGAGCGCTGCACCGCGCTGCTCAACGACCTCGAGGACATCAACGGCCTGTTCGCCGGCGAAGGCCGCCTGCTCGGCGGCGCGGTGCGGGTCGAACTGCCGGAGCGGCTGGCGCACCTGGTCGTCATCCCCGCGCTGCCGGAATTCTTCCGCCGCCACCCGGGCATCCAGGTGCGGCTGGGCTCGGGCGACCGCTACGCCGACCTGGTCGGCGAAGGCATCGACTGCGCGGTGCGCGGCGGCACCCTGCGCGACTCGACCCTGGTGGCGCGCCGCGTCGGCACCCTGGAACAGATCAACCTGGCGTCGCCGGCATATCTGGAGCGCCACGGCCGGCCGCGCACGCTGGACGATTTACAACACCACCTCGCGGTGAATTTTTTCTCCAGCCAAACAGGGCGCGACATGGAGTGGGAATACGT
>JBDSKP010000574.1:0-3841 GCA_039916925.1 Duganella sp. | reverse complement strand
CACGGTGTCGACGCCGATGCGGCGCTGGCCGCGCTGGAAGAGCGTGGGCGTGAATGGGATGAGCACCAGCGGCAGCTTGCGCTGTGGCGTGGTCGCTATGAATTCGCATTGCCGGAATCGGCGCAGGATCTGGAGCTGGACCGCTTTCAGATCGCAGGCATGTGGCACGATCACGAAGTGGCGCGCATGCGTTCCGCCCTGTTTGCGTCGGCGCTGGCGCTGCATGAGGCGTGGCTGGCGGAGGTGGGAAAAAAGGACGGTGGTTTCGGCGGAAATCTGTTTGCGATTTCGCAGCTGTTGACAAACAAAGCGCTGGATAACACCGCGCAGGTTCCGCTGATCTGGCAAAGCCTGTTCATGGTGGTGCCCGTGGTGTCGACGACCTTCGCGTCGCTGGCGCGCCAGTTCCGCGGCATGGGCGCCGGGTCGATCGGCTGGCTGTTCATCGACGAGGCGGGACAGGCCGTACCGCAGGCGGCGGTCGGCGGGCTTTGGCGCGCGCGGCGTGCGGTGGTGGTGGGCGATCCGCTGCAGATCGAGCCGGTGTTCACCGTACCCCAGGCGCTGATACGCGGCTTGTCCGCGCAGTCGCCGGCCACCGCCGGCGAAGCGTACGCGCCCGACAAGGTGTCGGTGCAGCGCCTGGCCGACGACGCCAACCGCTACGGCACACTGGTGCCGCAACCCGGTGGCGAGGGTTTGTGGATCGGCAGTCCGCTGCGGGTGCATCGGCGCTGCGCCGATCCGATGTTCTCGCTGTCGAACGCGATCGCCTACGAGGGCAAGATGGTGATCGAACCCGCCCGCCGCGTGCCGCAACAGTTGGCGATACCGATGGGCGGCAGCGCGTGGATCGATATCGCCGGACGGGTCGCTTTCAAGCAGGTCGTGCCGGAGCAGATCGAGTTCGTCGTGGAGTTGATCGCCACGCTGTACCAGCGCGGCGGCGCGTTGCCGGAACTGTATGTGATATCGCCGTTCAAAGCGGTCAGGAACGCGTTGAGGAAGCGCATCGGTGAAGTCGATTGGGATGGCAAGGAACCCAAGAAGACGGTGCTGAGGAAGTGGTGCAAGCGATGCATCGGCACCGTGCATACCTTCCAGGGCAAGGAGCAGGCGGTGGTGCTGATGGTGCTGGGGGGGGGCCAGGAACATGCCGGGTCGGCGGAGTGGGCGGCGTCCAAGCCCAATCTGCTGAATGTGGCGCTGACACGCGCGCAGCAGTATTTTTACATCGTCGGCGCGAGTGAGGTATGGCGTGGGATGGATTACTTCGCGGCGGTACACGACAGGCTGCCGGTGGTCGGCCCGGCGGAGTTCATGGCGGGTGTGGCCCGCCAATCCGTCCCGCTGGGAACAACGTGACGCACGCGGCGCTTCAGCTTTAGAAGCAGTGCTCCAGCGCCGGGAAGCTGCCGCCCTTGACCGCCGCGACATACGCGCTGATGGCGGCGTCGATGCTGGTCTGGCCTTCCATGAAGTTCTTCACGAAGCGCGCTTTGCGGCCCGGGAAAACACCCAGCAAATCATGCATCACCAGCACCTGGCCGGAGCAGTCCGGACCCGCGCCGATGCCGATCGTCGGTATCGCCAGCAGGTCGGTCACCTCTTTGCCCAGCGCCGACGGTATCGCTTCGAGCACCAGCACCGAAGCGCCGGCCGCTTGCAGCTTGAGCGCGTCCGCCTTCAGCAGGTCGGCGCTGTCGGTGGTTTTGCCCTGCACCTTGTAGCCGCCCAGCTGGTGCACCGATTGCGGCGTCAATCCCAGGTGCGCGCAGACGGGAATTCCCCGTTCGGTCAAAAAGCGCACGGTGTCGGCCAGCCATGCGCCGCCCTCCAGCTTGACCATGTGCGCGCCGGCCTGCATCAGCTGCACCGAGTTGGCATACGCCGTCTCCGGCGTGCCGTAGGCGCCGAACGGCAGGTCGGCGACGATCAGCGCCGATTTGCTGCCGCGCGCGACCGAGGCCGTGTGGTACGCCACTTCGGCGACGGTGACCGGCAACGTCGATTGGTGGCCGTTGCAGACCATGCCGAGCGAGTCGCCGATCAGCAGCATTTCGACGCCGCAGCGGTCCATCAGAGAGGCGAAGCTGGCGTCGTAGCACGTCAGCATGGCGATTTTTTCACCGGTGGTGCGCAGGTTGGCCAGCGTGTGGACGGTGACTGCCTTGGTGGCGGCCGCTTTGGCCGGTGCAGGTGAGGTGGTGGCGGCGGGCTTTTGGCTCGCGGCCAGTTCGTTTCCTTGCAAATAACCAGACATGGTGGTTCCTTTAAAGATGAAGTCGGACCCGCGATAGTGTAGTCCTGAATGCCATCGCGTGCAGAAGGTCAGGTGGCCGGGGCGATGCCCTGATCGGCGACGCCGGCCGCGTAGTCGCGCGCCGGGCCGCGCCCCGGAATGTGGATCGCCGGCGCCAGTTCCAGCAGCGGCACCAGCACGAAGGCGCGCTCGGTCATGCGCGGGTGCGGCACCGTCAACGTCGGGCTGGCGATGACGGCGTCGCCGTACAGCAGCAGGTCGAGGTCCAGCGTGCGCGGGGCGTTGCGGTAGGGGCGCTCGCGCCCGTGCGCCTGTTCGATGTCGTGCAGCGCACGCAGCAGCGCCTCGGCGTCGAGCGTGGTGGCGACGCGGGCGACGGCGTTGATGTAATCGTCGCCGTCGGAGTCGATCGGCGCGGTGCGGTACAGGCTTGACGCGGCCATCAAGGTGCAGCCGGGCAGGCGTTGCAGGCGTTCGAGGGCGTCGGCGAGGTTGGCGCGCGCGTCGCCGAGGTTGGCGCCGATGCCGATGTAGGCGAGGGTGAAGGCGAATACGCCTTCATCCTGTTTGCCGGTGATGCCGCCGTCGATGCCCATGATAATAGCCGCGCGCGGATTACTCGCCGGTGCCGCCGGCGCTGCTGGCGCCCGGTGCGCCGCCTTCGGCCGCCGAAGCCGGGCCTTTGCTGCGGCCGCCGCGGCGCGGTGCGCGCTTGCGTTTGGCGGCGGCGGCGCCCTGGCCGGACGACGACTGGCCGGCCGTCGCGATCAAGTCCTCGCGGGTCGCCTCGTCGCCCTCGTAGAAGGCGGTCCACCATTCGCCAAGTTCGGCGTCGATCTCGCCGGAGGCGCAGCGCAGCAGCAGGAAGTCGTAGCCGGCGCGGAAGCGCAGGTGTTCCAGCAGCTTGTAAGGCGACTTGCCGGTGCGGCGCTCGAAGCGCGGCTGCATCGACCAGATGTCGCGCATGTCGGTGCCGATCTTGCGCTGCAAGGCCAGCTTTTCGGTCTGCGAATCGAGCACGTCGTCGGCCGCCAGGTGCAGCGCCGGGATGGTCTGCTCGCCGGCGGCGCGGTAGGCGGTCCACTTCTCCAGCACCTGGTGCCACAGCAGCGACGCGAACAGGAAGCCGGGCGACACCGTCTTGCCGGCGGCGATGCGGGCGTCGGTCGAATCGAGCGCCAACGTGACGAACTTGAAGCCGAGCGGCTGCTCCAGCACCACATCGAGCAGCGGCAGCAGGCCGTGATGCAGGCCTTCCTTGCGCAGCTGCTGCAGGCAGGCCAGCGCCTGACCGCTCATGAGCAGCTTGAGCATCTCGTCGAACACGCGCGCGGCCGGCACGTTGTCGATCAGCGACGCCATCACGGGAATCGGCGCGGCGGTGGCCGGCTCGATGGTGAATTTAAGCTTGGCGGCAAAGCGCACCACCCGCAGCATGCGGACCGGGTCTTCGCGGTAGCGCGCTTCCGGCTGGCCGATGATGCGCAAGGTCTTGGCGCGGATGTCGGCGATGCCGCCGTGATAATCCAGCACCTGCTGCGTGGCCGGGTCGTAGTACATCGCGTTGATGGTGAAATC
>JBDSKP010000573.1:0-1798 GCA_039916925.1 Duganella sp. | reverse complement strand
GATGGCGATACACCTCGCGCATGGCCGTCAACACCGGCGCGCGCGGCGCGGACGACGGCCGCGGGTGCGGCGGCGCCAGCGCGCGTATCAGCAGGCCGGTGCTCACGGCCGCCACGGCCAGGCCGATGAACAGGCTGCGCCAGTCGGTGTAGTGCAGCGCCAGGCGCACCGGCAAGGTGGCCGACGCCGCCCCCAGGCCGCCGACGGCGATCAGGTAGCCCTGCACCGAGGGCATGCGCGACGGCGCGATCCAGGTCGATATCGCCTTCACCGCCGACATGAAGCAGCCGCCCACGCCCAGGCCGATGACGGCGCGCGCCACCAGCAGCTCGGCGAAGTTGGTGCCGCCCGAGAAGGCCAGCGCGCCCACCGCCGCCACGATCAGCATCGGCAACTGGACCTTGGCCGGTCCCCAGCGATCGAGCGCGATCCCCACCGGCAGCTGGACCAGCGCGAACGAAAAGAAGAAGGCGCTGGTGAGCAGCCCCAGTTGGCCGGGCGTGAGCGCCAGCGACGTCACCAGCTGCGGCGCCAGCGTCGCGTTCACGGTGCGCATCAGGCTCGATAGATAATGCCCCAGCGCGAACGGCAGGAACACCAGCACGAACACCGCGCCGCCCGACAACTTCGGCGCCGGCCCTGCCACCCCGCAAACCGGAGGCGCGGGGCCGGACCCAGTACGGGGTCCGGCCCCTGTGGCCGCATCGCGGGTCGGGTGTGGCGGCATGCGCACCGCCACCTTCCGCGTCCGTTCCGTGGTCAGCATGGCGCCACCCCTATGCGGCGTTCGGTTCGGTGCGGCCGGAGGCCGCGGCGGCGGCCGCCGCCTCCTGCCGCGCCGAGATCAGCGGAATCACCTTGCGCTGGCCGGGCGCCTCGGCGCCGTACTCGCTGCGGCTCCCGCCCTCCTCCTCGAAGAAGAACTTCTCCTTGCCGAAGGCCGGTTTCAAATGGTCCATCCAGGTCGCCTTGGGATCGTACTTGGCGTAGAACGGGCGGCGCACCCAGTTCGGATCGCGCGCCTGCAGGAACTGCAGCGCGAACAGCTTCTCGCCGCCGATGTTGACGACGCCGTCGATCACCACCTTGCCGGGGAAGGCGCTCATCGACGGGCCGCGCACGGTGCGCGCCAGGCCCGACACCATCTGGTAGGCCTCCTGGAAAATCTCGTGCGCGCGCGCCAGCGGCAGCTCGAAGTACTCGCGCGGGCCGGTGTCGCGTTCGACGAACATATAGTATGGAATCGCGCCCAGGCGCACGCCGGTCTGCCACAACTCGGCCCAGCTTTTCGGGTCTTCGTTGATGTGGCGGATCAGCGGGCCTTGCATGCGCAGCGTCGCGCCGGTGCCGACGATGCGCTTGACGGCGCGCTGGGCGATCTCCGAGCGCAGCTCCACCGCGTGGTTGTAGTGCCCCATGATGGCCATGTTCTTGCCGCTGGCGACCACCCGCTCGAACAGGCGCAATAAATCGTCGGCGTCGCGGTCGGTGACGAAGCGCTGCGGCCAGTAGGCCACCGACTTGGTGCCGATGCGGATGTTCTGGATATGCGCCAGCTCGGGCACCAGCAACGGCTCGATATAGGCCTCGAGCGAGCGGGTGTTCATGATCAGCGGATCGCCGCCGGTGATCAACACGTCGGTGACCTCCGGGTGCATCTTCAGGTACGCCGCCAGCTCGTGCGACTCGCGGGCGTCGAACTTCATGTCGTCCATGCCGACGAACTGCGGCCAGCGGAAGCAGAAGGTGCAATAGGCGTGGCAGGTCTGGCCGGCGCTGGGGAAGAACAGCACAGTCT
>JBDSKP010000572.1:0-5537 GCA_039916925.1 Duganella sp. | reverse complement strand
TGTCTGGACAACGGTTCCGCCGCCGAGCGCTTCGCGCGCATGGTGGTGGCGCTGGGCGGCCCTGCCGACCTGATGGAAAATCCGGATCAGCATCTGGAAAAAGCGCCGATCGTCATCCCGGTGCCATCGCTGAAGTCCGGCTACGCGTCGACCACCGATTGCCGCGGCATCGGCCTGGCGGTGGTGAGCCTGGGCGGCGGCCGTCGACGCGCCGCCGATCCGATCGACTTCGCCGTCGGTCTGACGGAGCTGGCGGGCCTGGGCGACAAGATCGAAGCCGGCCAGCCGCTGGCGATGGTCCATGCGCGCACGCGGGAAGCCGCCGAGCAGGCGGTGCGCGAGATCCAGGCGGCCTACCAGATCGGCGAAGCCGCTCCAACGGCCAATCCTGTCGTCTATCGCACGATTCGCCCGTAAAACCCGCAAGGCCAGGCAGGGTCGTACCCCGTACGGGGTGCGACCCTTGTTTCGCGGTGTGGGTTTCAAGCCAGCCGGCGGCCCGCATGTAAAAGACTCGAGGAACCACTATGAACAAGCAAGAGCTGATCGCCGAAGCCGCCGCCGCGCGGCTGAAGGCTTACGCGCCGTACTCCAACTTCAAGGTTGGTGCCGCGCTGCGGACCAACGACGGCAAGGTCTTCCACGGCTGTAACGTGGAAAACGCGGCCTACGGCTTGTGCAACTGCGCCGAGCGCACCGCGTTCTTCAGCGCCTTCGCACACGGCTACAGACCGGGCGATTTCGACCAACTGGTCGTCATCGGCGAGACCGACGGCCCGATCGCCCCATGCGGCGCCTGCCGTCAGGTGATCCTGGAACTGGGCGGCGACGAGCTGCCGGTGCTGCTGACCAATCTCAAAGGCGACATCTTCGAGACCACGGCGGCGGCGCAACTGCCCAACGGCTTCGGCAGCGCCGACCTCAAGAAGAAGTAATCACTTGGCCTTCAAGAAGACGATCGATGTGCAGGCGGCCGTCGCGATCGCGGCGGCCGAGGCGATCGCCGCCAAGACGCAGGGAACGTTCGGCGTCGGCGGCCTGATGCTCGACCAGCATGGCAACGTGCTGCAGTCGCTGCACAACAACGTCGTCAAACAGGGTTTGGTTTTCGATCCCACCGCGCACGGCGAACGCCAGTTGATCGACTGGTACCACGCCGAACGCGCCAAGGGCCGCGACCTGCCGCCGCCGCGGGACATCACCATCGTCACGTCGCTCGACCCGTGCTGCATGTGCGCGGGCGCGATACTGGCGGGCGGTTTCAATGTGGTGGTGGCGGCGCCGGACCGCGAGGCCGGCATCAACCATGACGCCGGCGCCGCCTTCCACGCGCTGCCGGTGGCGTTGCGCGCGCAGGCCGCATCGGCCTTTTGCTATCCGGCGATACTCGGCTCGTCGTTGTATGCGCGGGCCGCTTCCGGCGCCGCGCCAAAGTCCTTCTTCATCGGGAAGACCATCGCCGAACCGACGCAGGCCTTGTGCGCGCTGGTGTTCGAGGCGACCTCCGATGAGGTGATGCGGCTGTTCCAGACCGATCCCCCGCGCGAGCGACTGCGCGATCCCGCCACGCTGGCGCCCGATCACGCCATCACGCGGGCGTTGAAGCAGGTCTATCCGGACGCGCTGACGTATCGCTGCGCGCCGCACACGCCGGACGCCGGCCTGGCGCCTTTCCTGCGGCACGCGATGACGCGCGACCGCGAACACGGCGGCGACGGCGACGCCGTCGCGTTGCTCGATTCGTTCGGCAATCTGCTGCTATGCATGCCCGGCAGGCTGGCGCAATCGGGCATCCGCAGCGCCTTCATGGAAACCACGCGCGCCTACGCGCAACTGCGCTACAAACTGATGGCGGGCGCCACGCCGGAACGCCAGGACGAGGTGCGCCGCCACCTTGGACATCCGAAGGACGGCACCTTTGTTTTCGCCAGGGGGCCGGACGCCGGCGCGGCCAGCTTCATGGATCTCGGGGCCTACGGCTCGACGATGGAAGGGCCGCTGCCGGCGAACAATCCAAGGCAGTTCCAGTACGTCCTCCCGGCCATCGCGCAGGCGGAGCTGGCCGCCATCTGCGCGGCGCTGCCGCCGCTGTACCGCGACATCATCCGCATCGATCCGGGCCAGGTCGCCGACCGGGCGTTGATCGATGCCCTGATGCGGGACTGGGGGCAGGGCTGACGGCGGGACCGGGGGCGGGCGCTCAGCCCTGCGGATCGTAGGTGCCGATGCTCCACACGTGGCCTTCGGGGTCGCGGCACGTGAAGCCCCGCCCGCCGTAATCCTCATCTTTGATATCCAACAGGATTTTGGCGCCGGCCTCCAGCGCGCGGCCGTACACCAGGTCGGCGTTGTTGACCACCAGGTAGGTGCTTTGCGTGACGAAGTGGCCGATTTCGGCGGGCTGCTTCATCAGCCGGCCGTATTCGGTGTCGAACACGGAGCCGAGCATGATCATGCTGCTGCCGAACGACAGCTGGGCGTGGGCGATGCTGCCGTCCTCGTTGGGGACGACCAGTTGCGGTTCGAAGCCGAAGGTGTCGCACAGCCATTCGATGGCGGCTGGCGCATCCCGGTAGCGCATGCAGGGGACGACGGTGCACAGAGTGGGCTTGGGTATGCTGGACATGCTTTTCTCCCTGGTCTGTCAATGAAACAGATTCGATCGATTTTCGGCCCGCTCCGTTCGCCGTGCTGATGCAAATAGACCGGGAAAAGCCAGTATATCTTGATAGCGGTCAGGCGAAAATCACAATTCAATCACATTTGCTGGAACAGGTGGGTGTTGCCCCGGCTGACCTCCAACTGCTCGGGGAAGTTGCGGATCTTGACCATCTGCCGGCCGCGCAGGTCGCGCGTGACGCCCTCGATGGCGTCGACCCGCACCAGGGTCGAGCGGTGGATGCGCCAGAACTCGTCCGGGTCGAGCTCGTCGGCCAGCTCCTTTAGTGTCTTGCGTATCAACACCTCCGCCTGCTCGGTCTGGACGCGGGTGTATTTTTCGTCGGCGCGGAAGAACAACACCTCGCGCGTGCTGATCATGCGCAGGTTGGCGCCCACCACCGCCTGTATCCAGCGCAGGTATGCCGGCTTGGCCGGCGCCGCCCCGCCCGGTCTGTTTTGGACCGATAGCAGCATGCCCAGCTGGCGCTCGATGTTGGATGGCTGGCGGCCGATCAGCGTTTGCAGCCGCGCGCAGGTGGTCTTGAGCCGTTCGCCGCCGGCCGGCTTGAGCAGATAATCGAGCGCGCCCTGTTCGAACGCCTCGATCGCGTATTGGTCGTAGGCCGTCACGAACACCAGGTGGCAGCGGTTGAACAGCATGCGCGCCGCCTCGATGCCCGACAGGCCGGGCATGCGGATGTCGAGGAAGACGATGTCCGGCTGGTGCAGGCCGGCCAGCGCCACGGCCTCGATGCCGTTGGCCGCTTCGGCCACGATCTCCAGTCCCGGCCAGGCTTCCAGCAAGCGGCTGCGCAATTGCTGGCGCATCGGTTCCTCGTCGTCGGCGATCAGCGCGGTGGCGCGGCGCGCGGCGCCATGGCCGGGGGAAGGATCCGGCGGCGTCATTTGGCAGCTCCGGCAAAAATATCGGGCGCGTACGGAACGCGGATGCTGGCGCGCGTGCCGCCCGTCAGCGGCGCCTCGATCACCAGCTGCGCGCGCTGGCCGTACAGGATGCGCAGGCGTTCGCGCACGTTCGCCAGCCCCACGCCGTCGCCGGCGTGGACGTTGAAGCCGATGCCGTCGTCGATGACGTCGACCTGCAGCATCTGGCCGTCGACATTGGCGCGGATGTCGATGCGGCCGCCGTCGATCTTCGGCTCCAGGCCGTGCTTGATGGCGTTCTCGATCAGGATCTGCAGCATCATCACCGGGAAGGTGGCGCTGAGCATGTGGTCCGGCACGTCGACCGAGACGGCCAGCCGCGCGCGCATGCGCGCCTGCATGATGGCCAGGTAGGCGCGCGACATTTCGATCTGCCGCCCCAGCGTGCCGGCGCCCTTGGCGCGCATCTGCGGCAAGGTGGCGCGCAGGTAGTCGATCAGGTTCTGGTGGATGCGCGCCGCCTGCGGCGGATCGGTCTCGATCAACTGGCCGATCAGCGCCAGGGTGTTGAACAAAAAATGCGGCTCGACCTGCGCCTGCAGCGCGGCCATGCGGGCCTCGACCAGCCGCCGCTCCAGGCCTTCCTCGTCGGCGTGGCTGGTGGCGTCGCGCGCCTCCAGTTCGGCCTTGCGCTTGCCGCCGGCCAGCACCTTCAGGCCCAGCGACAGCAGGATGAAGCCGGCCGTCTGCTTGGGCAGGCCGAACGGCGTCAGGCCGAGGATCAACAGCAGCAGCCAGATGATGATCAACTTGCGCCACTCGACCTGCGCCAGCCAGTCGAAGAGGCGCCACCACAGGCTGGCCGCCGTTTCGCCGATCTCGCGGACGATGTCGAGCAGGCTTTTGGCGTTGTCGTAGCCGGCCTTGGCCAGCCGCGTTTTTTTCATTGCAGGCGCTCCTTGCGGTGCCGGTGGCGGCGCCGGGCCAGCACGCAGCCGAGCACCGCGAGCTTGATCACCATGAACGCGGCGAACAGCACGATCGCCATCGGCAGGATGGCCAGGATCAGCGCCAGCGCCAGCGCCGCGCCCAGCAGCGCGGGTGGCGACATGGTGCCGATCAGGCGCGTTGCGCGGCGTAGTACGTGGGCGCAGGCGGCGAAAATCTCGTCGAGCAGGGCGGACAGGGATTGTGTGGTCGGCTTGCGCATGTCGTGTCTCCATCGGTGTGTCGCGGTGTAGACACTGTAGCAAAAGGACGCCGGCGCCGGTGCGGATTCCGATCAACTGCGGTTTGAGCGGAGTGACCGGCGCCACCCGCCGATGAATGGCAAAAAGCCCGCCCGTCCACCCCCGCGCGCATATTGATAAAAGGTGACCAAGTGGCGCGCGGACCCGCCAACTAGTTGTAAGAAATCAAAAATATATGTGTTAATGGCAATAATTGATGCTATACTGCGTGCAATTGAATTGTGGTCCGGTAATTTGTGTGCCGCCGTAGCGGCATTTATTCTTAATCTAAGGAAATTTAATGTCCCGTTATTTCGCACTCAGCACCCTGGCCGCCGCCGCAGCCATCCTCGCCGCTCCCGCACAGGCCGGTTCGCTGAACCAGCAACAGATTTTCGACCAGTTTAACGTTGTTACGCTGGGCAACATGACTTCCAACTCGCACGTCGACGGCCGCACCTATGTAAACGGCGCGCTGCAAGGCAACGGCGCAGTGCTGGGCATGCACCCGCAGGACATCAAGGCGTCCGACTACGCCGCCGTGACCGTCAAGGGCGTCAACGTCCAGGCCGGCCAGGCCGCGATGAGCGGCGCCCAGGTGACCGACAAGGGCGCTGTGGTCTACGGCAACATTGTCAATTCGACCGTCAACAACGGCAGCAGCGCCATCTACGGCAACTCCGTCAACACCAGCTACAACGGCAACGGCAGCGTGTATGTCCAAGGCTCCACCAACGGCGGCAACGTCAACGTGAGCCCGCT
>JBDSKP010000571.1:0-2982 GCA_039916925.1 Duganella sp. | reverse complement strand
TCGGTGGACATCTCGCTGGGCGCGCTGATTTATTACCTGCCCAGCAGCATCGGCCGCGCCACCTTCGGCATCTACCGCTCCGGCCCGGTGATCTACCGGCGCGAGGTCTACTAGGCGCCACCGGCCGCTCGCGCGCCTGCAAAGGCGCGCGAAACAAGGTACGATGGCCGCTTTTCCGCCCCTACAAGAAGGAAAGCCATGGAAACCAATTCGAAGTGGATCGACATCGACGCCGCCGACGGCAAGTTTGAAGCCTATCTGTCCCTGCCGCGCTCGGGCAAGGGCCCAGGCATCGTGTTACTGCAGGAAATCTTCGGCGTCAACCAGCACATCCGCAACGTCGCCGACCAGTACGCCGCCGACGGCTACGTGGTGCTGGCGCCGGACCTGTTCTGGCGCGAGGGCGCCCACATCGAGCTGGGCTACGACGGCGACGGCTGGAAGCGCGCCGTCGAGCTGATGAACGCCACCGACGTCGGCCAGGCCCAGGCCGACATCGCCGCCACCGTCAAGGCGCTGCGCGCGCTCGACGCCGTCGGCAGCCACAAGGTCGCCGCGCTCGGCTTTTGCTTCGGCGGCAAGCTGTCGTACCACACCCTCGCCAACGGCCTGGTCGACGCCGGCGTGTGCTACTACGGCGGCGGCATCCAGAACGCGCTCGAGCGCGCCGACCAGATCAAGGCGCCGATGCTGATGCACTTCGGCGGCGCCGACAGCCACATCCCGGCCGACGCCGTCAAAAGCATCGCCGAGCGCTTCGACAACAACGACCAGGTCGAGATCCACGTCTATGAGGGCGCCGAGCATGGCTTCAACTGCAACCACCGCGACAGCTACCAGCAGCGCGCGGCCGCGCAGGCGCACGGCCACACGCTGGTGTTCCTGGGCGAGCAGCTGTAAAGGGCCGCCATGGCACGCCTGACCCTGGACTTCCCCGAGGACCAGTACTATTTCGAGACCCGCATGACGGTGCGCAGCACCGACATCAACGCCGCCAACCACCTGGGCAACGACTCGATGGTGTCGATGCTGTCCGAGGCGCGCGCGCTATTCCTGGCGCACTTCGGCGCGCCGGAGATCGGCGACGACGGCCTCGGCACCATGGTCACCGACCTGGCGACGACCTACCGCGCCGAGGCGCACGCGCGCGACGTGCTGCGCTTCGAGGTGGGGGTGATGGACTTCAACCGCTACGGCGGCGACATCACCTTCCGCGTCACGCGCCCGGCCGACGGCACGCTGATCGCCATGGCCAAGTACGGTTTCGTGTTCTTCAACTTCCAGCAGGGCCGGGTCGCGCCGGTGCCGCCGGCCTTCCTGGCCCACTTCCCCAAGGTCAACCGGATCGGCTGAGCGCCGCGCGGCTCAGCGCGCGGCCACCTTCGGCACGATGGTCTTGCCGAACCATTCGTCGATCATCTGCTTCTCGTAGCGCAGCGGGTCGCTGTCCGAGTGGCGGCCCAGGCGCTGCTGGTAATTCATGTTCGACAGGTGCTCGTCGCCGCTGCGCAGCACCTGGCCGTTTTCCTCCAGCGTGTAGCGCAGATGCATTTGCGGCCAGTCGGCGCCGCCCCGCATGATGCGGATGTCCTCGCCGCCGCCGCGGCGCGGCCACAGCTGCCCGGCCAGGTCGATGTCGAGCACCTCGATCCTGAGGTTCTGGCCGGGCGGCAGTTGCTTGTTGAGCGAGGCGAAATACCGCGCGAAATCCTTTTGCAGGCGTTCGCTCTCGATCGGGCTGCGCGGCATGTCGGCGAACTCCTCCGGCTTGACGAACGTCACGCTCACGTCCGCCCACGCGGCGCCGCTGGCCAGCAGCGCCACGGCGGCGGCCAGCAGGGGTTTGGTCATCAGGCGCATGGTGTTACTCCTCCACGGAATCATGACAAACAATATAGTCCTTTTCCTCCGCCGCCACCCGGCCTGTATCGATTTGTTACCAAGCCCGAAACCGGCGTACCGGGTCTGTTGCATGTCACGCCCCTGTCACAACAGATCGCTAAGATTGCGCCCGTCGAGGCAACGCCGCCGCCTCGTATGATGCCGCGCCGCCGCCGGCACATGGAATGGCCCATATTAATAACAGGATCTCCCAATGACCGCGTCCCCCGATCTGTCCCGCCGCCGCCTGGTTCAACTGCTGACGGGCGCGCCGCTGCTGCCGCTGGCCGGCGGCAGCCTGGCCGCCACCCTGCTGACCGCCTGCGGCGGCAGCGACGCCGCCGCGCCGGCGCCCAAGCTGATGTCCGTCACCTTCACCGGCATGGCCGCGCCGACCTTGGCCGATCCGGCCAGGATGGCCACCACCACGGTCGCCTCGTCGCTCAGCGCCACCTACTCCGACGGCAAGACCCAATCGTACGCGCTGGCCTACCAGCCGTTCTTCATCACCGGCGCCCTGGTCGCCAACGGCAGCGGCGGCACGGTGCTGGCCGGCGGCTACTACGACATCAACAACAAGCCCATCGTCGACAAGACCGACGCCGCCCAGCGCCAGTTCTTCTCCGACTGCCCGGACGGCACCTCGCTGCTCAAGCTCGACGCGCCGACCGTCGCCGGCGTCAAGGGCAACACCGTGTTCGCCGTCGTCCAGTTCGAATACACGACCCGCAACGTCAAGGGCGACTCGATGTACGGCATGCTGCCGTCGCCGATCGCCGTGCTCACGCTCGACCAGGACAAGGCCACCGGCGCGCTGACGTTGGTGAAATACCACAACGTCAACACCAGCGGCGTCAACGGCCTGTGGATCACCTGCGGCGCCAGCCGCTCGCCGTGGAACACCCACCTGTCGAGCGAGGAATACGAGCCGGACGCGAGCGCCATCGCCACCAACACCCAGTTCGCCAACTTCAGCACCAACCTGTACGGCGACGCCACCAAGGCCAACCCTTACCACTACGGCCACATGCCGGAGATCACCGTCAACCCGGACGGTACCGGCAGCGTCAAGAAGCACTACTGCATGGGCCGCATCTCGCA
>JBDSKP010000570.1:0-1929 GCA_039916925.1 Duganella sp. | reverse complement strand
CGCGTATCGCTAAAGGCGGGCGTGGTGGCGGCTTTTTATTTTTTCAGATACCCGTCGAGCCAGTCGATCACTGTGTGGTGCCACAGTACCGAGTTGGCCGGCTTTAATACCCAGTGGTTTTCATCCGGGAACACCAGCAGCTTGCTCGGAATGCCCTGCCGCTGCAGCGCCGTGAACGTGCCCAGGCCCTGCGCGGTCGGAATCCGGAAGTCCAGATCGCCCTGCACTACCAGCATCGGGGTTTTCCATTTCTTCACGTGCAGCGCCGGATTGAACTTCTCGTGCGCTTCCGGCACGTCGTAGTAGGTGCCGCCGCTTTCCCATTCGGTGAACCACAGCTCCTCGGTCGCATATGCCATGCCACGCGTGTCGAACACGCCGTCATGATTGACGATGCACTTGAAACCGTCGGACCAGTTACCTTCGATCCAGTTCATCATGAAGCCGCCGTACGACGCGCCCAGCGCGCAGCTGCGCTCGCGGTCGAGCCACGGGAACTTCTGCACCGCTGCCGCCAAGCCCTTCTGCAAGTCTTCCAGCGGCTTGCCGCCCCAGTCGCCGCTGATTGCGTCGGTGAACTTCTGGCCGTAGCCGGTGGAACCGTGGAAGTCGATGAACACGGTGGCGTAGCCGGCGCCGGCGTACACCTGCGGATTCCAGCGGTAGCTCCACGAGTTGCCGAAACTGCCTTGCGGACCGCCGTGCACCAGGAAGGCGATTGGATACTTGACGCCCGGCTTGGCGTCCCACGGTTTCATGACGTGGCCGTAGACGGTTTCGCCGTTGGCGCCGGTGAACGAAAACTGCTCGAACTCGCCAAACTTGACGTCGGCCAGCGCGGCCGCGTTGACGTCGGTCAGGCGGGTGGCCTTGTCACCGGAGGCACCAAGCTTGAACTGGTACAGCTGCGCGCCCGACGTCAGGCTGGTCTGCGCCATCACGATGGTGTCGCGGGCGACGTCGAAGCCGCTGACATAGCCATTGCCGGTCAGTTTGGCGACCTTGCCGCTGGCGGCGTCGATACGGAACAGCGGATGCTGGCCGATATCGTCGGCGGTGGCGAGCACAGCTTTGCTGTCCGGGGTCCAGCGGTAGTCGGCGATCGAGCGGTCCCAGCTGTCGGCGACGGTACGCTTCTTGCCGCTGACAACGTCCATCAGCACCAGGTGGAAGCGGTCGGCCTCGAAGGTCGGCTTGTCCATCGCCAAATAGGCCAGCGTTTTGCCGTCCGGCGAATAGATTGCCTTGGTGTCCCAGGCCTTGTTGTCCGCGCTCAGGTTTTTCGGCTCGCCGCCGGTGGCCGGCACCGTGTAGATGTCGAAGTTGGTCGACCACGCCTCGGTCTTGCCAGCGATGCGGGCCGAGAACACTACGGTCTTGCCGTCCGGGCTGAAATGATATTCGTCATGGTCGCCGAACGGCTTGGACGGCACATCGCCGTCGAGCATGCCGCTCAGGCTGACCGGCTGCGCGCTGACTTTGCCGGTGGCGTCGATCGGCGCCGAGTAGAGCACGTTGGTGCGGCCGTCGGCCCAGGTGTCCCAGTGGCGCACGAACAGCTTGTCGTAGACCTTGCCGCTGGCCTTGTCCTTGGCTTTGGCGTCGAGCCGCGATTTGGTGCAGGCCAGGTCGGCGCAATCGCGGAACACGGCCAGGCTCAGCGCCAGGCGGTCGCCCTGCGGCGACAGGCGGAAGTTGTCGACGTCGAGCGCCAGGTCGGTGACCTTGGCCGCCTCGCCGCCGGCCAGCGGCAAGCGCCATACTTGCGACGAGCCGGAACGGGCCGACAGGAAATAGACGGCGTCGCCGTTGGGCGACCATTCCGGATCGGCGCTGCTGGCGTCGGCCTGGGTCAGGCGCACCGGCTGCGCCTTGGGCGCGCGCAGGTCCAGCATCCACAATTGCGTGTTGCCGCGATTTTTGTCCATG
>JBDSKP010000569.1:0-8153 GCA_039916925.1 Duganella sp. | reverse complement strand
GGGTTGAACTGCACCACAGGCGCCGGCGTCCCCCCCGGCTGCGGCGACGACACCGGCGTCCTCGGACGGTACCCCGGGCGCAGTTCCATCGCCACATCGTTTGGATTATTCGCCTGCGCCGGGGCGTTCGGCGTGCCGAATTGCCCCGGGGCAAGCGTGGTGGTGGTCTGCGGCCGCCCGCCCGGCACCGGCCCGGGCTGCGGCTGCGACGGCGCCGTGATCACCCGCCCCGGCTGCTGCTGGCCATTGTTGCGCTCGAAACGGTCGTTGCGCTCTCCGCGTGCGTAACGGTCGGGCCGATCCGGCCGGCCGTCGCCATCGCGATCGGGCCAGCGCCGGTTGACGTCGCCCCCGCGCGGGCCGGGCGTCGGCGCCGGCGGCGCCACCGCCACCGCGTTCTTGACCAGGTTCTGCGGCGGAATCACCACGCCGCCGCGGTTGACCGGCACCGTGTGGCGCCCCTCGAATTGTTCGCGCGGCAGCATCGTCACGCCGTCGCGGCGATCCGGGGTGCCGCCGTGCGGCCGGTACGGCTTGCCGTTGTAGTTCCACGTCATGCGCGCCTCATAATTGTTCGAGACCCGGTAGTTCGGCACGTAACGCTCGCGCGGCGACAGCGGGAACCAGCCCAGGCCCGGCCCGCGATGCTGATGCGTGAAGCCGTCGCCGCCGACCCAGCCGACCAGCGCCGGCGCCCACACCGGACGCCCGGCCGGACGGCCCGGCGCCCAGCACCAGCGGCGGTTGACCATCACCCAGCGGCCGTAGTGCGACGGCGCGTAGCCCCATGGCGCGTTGTCGACCCAGGTCCAGCCCCACGGCGCCAGCCAGGTCCAGCGGCCGTCGCGGTACGGCGCCCAGTCGACGGCGACATTGCGCGGCGCCCACAGCGGGCCGTATTCGACGCTCTCGGTCCAGCTGCCGTTGCGGTCCAGCTCCTCGTAGCCGGTGATGCCGGTGGCCACATAGCGCGACGTCACCACCGCCTCCGACTGGCGGTCGCGCTCGTCGGCCCAGGCATCGAAGCCGTCGCGGCGCGCCACGCCGGTGCGCACGTCGGCGCCGCTGACGTCCACACTGCGGCCGCTGCCGACCACCACCGACGACCCGGCGCCCTCGACGCGCGCGCTGCCACCCTGCACGCTGACCTGGCTGGTGTCGGCCACGCGCTCGACATCGACCCGGACCAGGCCCGGCTCGAGCAGCGTGACGCGCGCCTGCGGCGTGGTCAGCTCGAAGTCGCGCAGCAGCTCGGGACTGCGCACACGGATGCTGACGCTGCCGTAATTGAGGCGCAGGCGCAGCAAATCCTCGTCCATGTCAGTGATTTCCAGATCGGAATCGCCATCGACCCGCACCGCCGTCGAGCCGACCCGAAATTCGGTGCGCGCGCCGCTGGCGGTGTTGATGTGGTTGGCGCCGGTGACGGGCCAGTTCAGCGAGGCGGCGACCGGTTCGCCATCGGCATCGTCGCCGCCCACCAGGGTCACCTGACCCTGGACCGCCGAAATCCGCCCCACGACGGCGGGCGGGTCGGCCAGGGCGGGCGTGCTGAAGCCGGCCAGCGCGGCCAGCACGACGGATGGGATGATGTTGCGGCTCATGGCAGCGCTCCTCTATTTGATCCAGACATAACGCCGCGCGCCGCGGTGTCGACTACCGGGGTTACAAATACTTGCAAAGTAAATCATGCTTCACGTGGCCGCGCCACCCCGTTTCACGAAGAACAACGCCGCGCCCACGCCCATCAGCAAGCCGCCGAACACGCGGTTTTGCTTCTTGACCGCGCGCGCGTCGCGGAACAAGCGCTGCATCGACGACGCCAGATAGGCGTAACTGTGCATGACCACCAGATCGATCGAGCACATCGTCGCCGCCAGGATCAGCAACTGCGGCAGCAGTGGCGCGTGCTGGTTGATAAACTGCGGCAACACCGCCACCATGAAAATGATGCCCTTGGGATTGGTGGCGTTGGTCAAAAAACCCGTCAAAAAGCGCTTTTTGGCCGACGGCACGGTCATTTCGGCCAGGTCTTGCCGGGCGCCGATGGTCACTTTGGCGCGCCACTGGCTCAGCCCGAGGTAGATCAGGTACAGCGCGCCCACCGTCTTGACGACGTTGAACGCCAGTTCCGACGCCAGCAACAGCGAGCCGACGCCGGCGCCGGCGATGAAAAACACCAGCAGCAGGCCGGTCTGCAGGCCGACAATAGTGCTGCTGGCGCGCCGCACGCCGTACGACAGACCGTGCGACATCGACAACACCGCGCCCGAGCCGGGCGAGACGGCGATAACGCAGGCGGCGATGAAAAAACCCATCCAGGTGGCGAAGCTCATAAACGTTCCATATTCCAGGTCGCGGCACCGCGCCGCGAGGCAACGCACATTGTAGCCCTGAAGCCATACCCCGGTACGCCGGGCCTGGGTTAATATTGCCCCTTTAACATTGCCACTTCACCACGGACCCGCTCATGACCCATTTGACACCCCCGACCCCGCAAGGGAGCCGCTGAGATGGCCGGCACCAGCCTGCTGGCGCTGATCGACGACATCGCCACCATCCTCGACGACGTCGCCCTGATGAGCAAGGTGGCGGCCAAGAAGACCGCCGGCGTGCTCGGCGACGACCTCGCCCTCAATGCCCAGCAGGTGGCCGGGGTCAATCCGGACCGCGAACTGCCCGTGGTCTGGGCGGTGGCGCTCGGTTCGCTCAAGAACAAGGCGATCCTGGTGCCGGGCGCGCTGGCGATCAGCGCATTCCTGCCGGCCGCGATCACGCCGCTGCTGATGGTCGGCGGCCTCTACCTGTGCTTCGAGGGCTTCGAAAAGATCGCCCACGGCATCCTGCACAAGGAGGAGGACGCCCGGCACAAGCAGGAGTTGGCCGCCGCGCTCAGCGATCCCGACGCCGACATGTTGGCGATGGAAAAGGACAAGATCAAGGGTGCCGTGCGCACCGACTTCATCCTGTCGGCCGAAATCATCGTCATCGCGCTGGGCACGGTGGCGGGCGAGCCGTTCGCGCAGCAGGCGCTGGTGGTGGTCGGCATCGCGCTGCTGATGACGGTGGGCGTGTACGGCATCGTCGCGGCGATCGTCAAGATGGATGACGCCGGCCTGTACCTGAGCGAGCGCGGCAACGGCGCAGTGCGCGTGCTGGGCCGGGTGCTGCTGTCGGCCGCGCCCAAGCTGATGAAGCTGTTGTCGGTGGTCGGCACGGCCGCCATGTTCATGGTCGGCGGCGGCATCCTGGTGCACGGCACGCCGGGCACGCACGACATCGTCCACCACGCCACGGAGGCGGCGGCGGCGGCGCCGGCGCTGGGACCGGTGCTGGGCTTCATCACCCCCGGCGTGATCGACGCGGTGGCCGGCGTGCTGGCCGGCGCGCTGGCGCTGGTGGTGGTCACCGTCGGCGGCAAGATGTTGCGCTCATTCAAAAAGTCCGCCTGACGCATCTGGTACGATGGACGGACGCGCGCCACCCGGGCGCCGCCGTCCCCAACCCGCAAGGAGAATTCATGGCTCAGCCCCAACTCGGTCCCACCCCCGCCTTCGTCGCCGCCTCCTGGATCGCCCTGCTGGCCGGCGCGTCGGCCTTCATGATCGGGCTGTGGAACGCCAGCATGCAGCTCAACGAAAAAGGTTATTACTTCACGATCCTGATGTACGGGTTGTTCGCCGCGGTGTCGCTGCAAAAATCGGTGCGCGACCGCGCCGAGGGCACGCCGGTCAGCGGCCTGTATTTCGGCCTGTGCTGGCTGTCGCTGGGGTTGACGATGCTGTTGCTGACCGTCGGCCTGATCAACGCGACCTTGACCCTGAGCGAAAAGGGCTTCTACGCGATGGCATTTTTACTGAGCCTGTTCGCGGCGGTGGCGGTGCAGAAAAATGTACGCGATATCAACGCCGTCAAGCAAGCCGGCGAGCGGCACGGCATCCAGTAACACCCGTAAACCCTTGGGGGTCAAGTCTAACATTCATACACGGGCTTAACCCTACGACGGTTTTTTGGACCAGTTCGTGTCCGAATGTTAGACTTGACCCCCGGGGTTTGTTTTTTGGACCAGTTCGTGTACGAATGTTAGACTTGACCCCCGGGGTTTAGTCGGCGCGCAGCGTGACGCTGCGTTGCGACGGCCAGCTCCAGGCGCCCGCTAGCCGCCAGTCGCGTTTTTCGCCTTCGACCACCACCACCCAGCGGCTGCGCTCCAGCATCGGCAGACTGATCTGGAATGCGCCGAATTGGTCCGGCTCCACCACCAGCTGCAGGTCCTTGGCCGGCAACGTCGCGTGCGACAGGCGCACGAACAGACGTTCCGTCTTGCCGCCGTCGTCATTGTCGCGCCGTAACTGCCCGGCCAGTATGCCCTGCGTGGCGTCGTAGCCGATCGACATCGACAACCCCAGCGCGCTGGCCGCGCGGTTGCGCCGCAAGTCCTGGTTGATCGCCTTGCCCTGCTTGTAATAGTCGCCCACCACCAGCGCGTCCTGCCGCGTGAAGGCCAGGTAGCCGGTATAGCCGCCGGCGACGACGGCGATCGCCGGCCCCGCCATCAGTAGCCACGGCCAGCGCTGCTTCCACCACGGCGTCACCGTGGCTTGCGATATCGATACGGTCATTTTTCGTTCTCCTCAGCGCGGTACGATGAATACCGCGTCTTCCTTCACATGCAGCGATGGCTCGTCGACCGACGTCAGTTCGACGGCGATCTTGTTCGAGCCGGGATGGGCGGTACCGTGCGCCGTGCGCAGCCGGATCGGATAGGCCTTGGTCTCGGTGGCGTCGACCCGCACCAGGTCGGGCGTGACCTGCGCCAGCGTGTCGATGCCGCTGACGCGGATGCGGTACGTCCGCGCCCGCTCCGACGTGTTCATGATTTGCAGCCGGTAGACGTTTTCGATCATGCCGTCCTCGACCTCGCGGCCCATGGCGCCGCGGTCGCGGATCACGTCCAGCTTGAGCGGCACCCGCAGGTACAGCGCGGTGCCGACGGCGGCGACGATCAACGCCAGGATGGCGGCATAGATCCGCACCCGGGGGCGCAACGTGCGGCGGCGGATTTCGGTCGGCGTGTAATGCATCGTCATGGCGCGCTCGGTGCTGTAGCGGATCAGCCCGCGCGGCAGGCCGACCTTGTCCATCACGCCGTTGCAGGCGTCGACACAGGCGGCGCAGCCGATGCATTCGTATTGCAGGCCGTTGCGGATGTCGATGCCGGTCGGGCACACCTGCACGCACATCGAGCAGTCGATGCAGTCGCCGCCGCCGCCCTCCTTCTTCTTCGACAGCGGCATGCGCGGCTCGCCCCGCCCGCCGGCGTAGGTGATGATCAGCGTGTCGCTGTCGAACATTGAGCTCTGGAAGCGCGCGTACGGGCACATGTATTTGCACACCTGCTCGCGCATCCAGCCGGCGTTGCCGTAGGTGGCGAAGCTGTAGAACACCACCCAGAACCATTCCCACGGGCCGAAGCTCAACGTCAGCACCTCGCCGCCGAGCATCTTGATCGGCGTGAAGTAGCCGACGAACGTGAAGCCGGTCCACAGCGCCACCACGCCCCAGGCCAGGTGCTTGGCGCTCTTCCTGGCGAACTTGGACGCCGACGGCGGCTGGCGGTCGAGCGCGATGCGCGCGCTGCGCTTGCCTTCGATCTGGCGTTCTATCCACAGGAAGATTTCGGTGTACACCGTCTGCGGACAGGCGAAGCCGCACCACACGCGCCCGGCCACCGCCGTCGCCAGGAACAGCCAATAGGCGCAGATGATCAGCAGCGCGGCCAGGTAGATGAAATCCTGCGGCCACAACACCAGGCCGAAGATGTAGAACTTGCGCGCGCCCAGGTCGAACAGCAACGCCTGGCGCCCGTTCCATTGCAGCCACGGCGTGCCATAGAACGCCAGTTGCGTCAGCCACACGAACAGCCAGCGCAGCCGGGCGTAGCGGCCCGAGGCCTCGCGCGGGTAGATTTCCTCCCGCGCGGCGTACATGTGGACGACTTGTGGCTCTGGCGAGTTCATGGCCGCGGACGCCTATTGCGCGGCGGCGACGGCCGGAACCACCGCCGCCGGCCCGGGCGCGTTGACGTCGTTCGACAGGCTCCAGACGTAGGCCGCCAGCACGTGCACCTTGGCGTCGCCGAGGAAGTCGTCGAACGCCGGCATGGTGGCGGTGCGGCCCTTGCGGATGGTTTCCATCACCGTCTCGACGCTGCCGCCGAACAGCCAGATCCTGTCGGTCAGGTTGGGCGCGCCGAGCGCCAGGTTGCCGGTGCCGCCGGCGCTGTGGCAGGCCATGCAGGCGCCGAACTTGCCTTTGCCGAACACGGCCTTGATGGGATCGGCGGTCGAGCCGGACAGGCTCAGCACGTAATGGGCGACGTTTTCCACCTCCTTGTCCGAACCGAGCGCGGCGCCCATCGGCGGCATCATGGCGGTGCGCCCGTGCAGGATGGTTTGCTTGATGGTTTCCGGCGCGCCGCCGAACAGCCAGTCCTGGTCGGTCAGGTTGGGGAAGCCCTTGTTGCCGCGCGCGTCCGAGCCGTGGCATTGCGCGCAGTACGTCAGGAACAGGCGCTGGCCGATCGCGTGCGCCTTCGGGTCGGCGGCGACCTTTTTCAGGTCCTGCTTCTGGAATTGCGCGAACAACGGGCCGTAATCGGTTTCCGCCTGCTTCAGTTCGGCCTGATACTGGCCCGAGGATTTCCAGCCCAGTTTGCCCACGTAGCTGCCCAGGCCGGGATACAGGAACAGGTAGGCCAGCGCGAAAACGATGGTGATGTAGAACAGCCACATCCACCAGCGCGGCATCGGCGTGTTCAGCTCGGTCAAGTCCTCGTCCCAGATGTGGCCCGTCGTACCAACCTTGCCGTCCTTGCCCTTGGCCAGCTTGACCTTGGACTGCGAGAACAGCAGCAGGCCGCAGCCGGCGATGCCGAGCAAGGTCAGCACGGCGATGTACAGGTCCCAGAAGCCGTTGGTGAAATCAGCCATGGCCGTGCTCCCCGTCGCGATGCTCGTCCTCGAACGGCAGCTGCGCCGCCTTGGCGAAGTCGGCCTCCTTGTTGGCGATGAACGCCCACCACAGGATGCCGATGAACGTGATGAAGGAAACCACCGTCATCACGCTGCTGGCGCGGTCGAACAGGTTTTCGATAGCCATGCTAGTTCCTCGTCTTGATTAATGTGCCCAGGCCTTGCAGATAGGCGATCAGGGCGTCTTCTTCGGTCTTGTCCTTCAGTTGCTCCGGCGCGGCGGCGATCTCGGCGTCGGTGTACGGATCGCCGAGGCGCTTGAGCGCGCGCATCTTCGGCGCGATCTCGGCCGGCACCAGCGCGGTCCTGGCCAGCCACGGGTAGTTCGGCATGTTCGATTCCGGCACCAGGTCGCGCGGAGCGGCCAGGTGGGTGCGGTGCCATTCGTCGCTGTAGCGTCCGCCCACGCGCGCCAGGTCGGGCCCGGTACGCTTGGAACCCCACTGGAACGGCCGGTCGTAGACGAACTCGCCGGCGACCGAGTAGTGGCCGTAGCGTTCGGTCTCGGCGCGGAACGGCCGCACCATCTGCGAGTGGCAGTTGTAGCAGCCCTCGCGCACATAGATGTCGCGCCCGGCCAGGCGCAGCGGCGAGTACGGTTTCAGGCCCGCCACCGGCTCGGTGGTCGACTTCTGGAAGAACAGCGGCACGATCTCGACGGCCCCGCCGACGCTGACCACCAGGGTCACCAGCGCGATCAGCAGCCAGGGGTTTTTCTCGATCCACTCATGGGAAAATTTCATCTTTGAGCTCCGATATCAGGCGTGGGCGGCCGCCAGCGCGGGAATGCGCGCGGTCGCGGTCTCGCGGTCGCGCAGGGTCATCCAGGTGTTGTAGCCCATCAGGCACATGCCGCCCAGGTACAGCAGGCCGCCGCCGAAACGCACCACGTAGTACGGATAGGTGGCCTTGACGCCTTCGACGAAGGTGTAGGTCAGGGTGCCGTCGGGATTGACCGCGCGCCACATCAGGCCCTGCATGACGCCGGCGATCCACATGGCGGCGATGTACAGCACGATGCCGATGGTGGCGACCCAGAAGTGCACGTCGACCAGGCGCGTGCTGTACATTTTGGTCCTGCCGGCCACGCGCGGCAGGATGTAGTAGATCGAACCCATG
>JBDSKP010000568.1:0-2625 GCA_039916925.1 Duganella sp. | reverse complement strand
ATAATCCTGGTGATAGTCCTCGGCCGTGTAATACGGTTGCGCCGGCGCCAGCTCGGTGACGATGGGCGCGTCCCACACGTTGGCCATCTCGGCGACGACCTGGCGCGCGGTCGCCTCCTGCTCCGGCGACTGGTAATAGATGACCGAACGGTATTGCGCGCCGATATCGTTGCCCTGCCGGTTCAAGGTGGTCGGATCATGGATCGTGAAGAAAATCTCCAGCAGGTCGTGGTAGGCGATCAGCGCCGGATCGAATTGCAATTTCACCACTTCGGCGTGGCCGGTGTCGCCGACGCACACTTGTTCGTAGGTGGGATGGGGCATGTGGCCGCCCGTGTAGCCGGATTCGACGCTGACCACCCCCATCACCTGCAGATAGACCGCCTCCAGGCACCAGAAGCAGCCGCCGCCCAGAACCGCCGTCTCGAGCGCCGCGCCCGGCGCGCCATTGCTGCCCATAGCCCCCTCCGTATCGAAGCCGCCCGCATAATCCACTGTAACGCAATCGCGTTCCGCACGCAGCTAGTTTACCGCTGGAAACGGGCCGCGATCCGCCGCCGCCCCGAATCTTTGGCATAATGGCTAAAAGAATACAGGCCGACCATGCACACCATTTCCCCCCGCGCCGAAGAACGCGCTTTCGACACCGCCCATTTCCGCCAGGCGCTGGGCCAGTTCGCCACCGGCGTGACCGTGATCACCACCCGGCTGGCCGACGGCACGTTTCGCGGGCTGACGGCCAGTTCCTTCAACTCGGTCTCACTCGATCCGCCGCTGGTGCTGTGGAGCCTGTCGAACGGCGCCAACAGCATGCCCATCTTCACCGGTAACTCGCATTATGTAATCAACGTGCTCAGCGCCGGCCAGGCGCACCTGGCCAAGCTGTTCGCCACGCGCGGCACCAATCCGTGGGAAACGGTCGAATACGAGCTGTCGCGCACCGGCCAGCCCATCCTCAAAGGCGGTTCGGCCTGGTTCGAATGCCACAACCGCAGCCGCTATCCCGAGGGCGACCACGTCATTTTCGTCGGCGAGGTCGAATTGTGCGAATTCACGCCGGCGCCGCCGCTGATCTTCCACGGCGGCCAGTTCGGCAGCCTGGGCTAAAAACGGAAATTGGTGTCGCCATTTGAAAAGCCGGGCCTTGCGGCGCGGCATAGAATGCTGGCAGCATTCACCATAATGAGAGACCACCATGAGCCAAGCCCGCGCCCAATTCCACTGGGATGACCCCTTGTTGCTGGACCAGCAACTGACCGACGACGAGCGCATGGTGCGCGACGCCGCCGCCGCCTATTGCCAGGACAAGCTGGCCCCGCGCATCCTCGAGGCGTTCCGCCACGAGAAGATGGACACGTCGATCTTCCGCGAAATGGGCGAGCTGGGCCTGCTGGGCCCGACCATCCCCGACCAGTACGGCGGTCCCGGCCTGAACTACGTCTCCTACGGGCTGATCGCGCGCGAGGTCGAGCGCGTCGATTCCGGCTACCGCTCGATGATGAGCGTGCAGTCGTCGCTGGTGATGGTGCCGATCTTCGAATTCGGCACCGAGGCGCAGCGCCAGAAATACCTGCCCAAGCTGGCGACCGGCGAATGGATAGGCTGCTTCGGCCTCACCGAGCCCAACCATGGTTCCGATCCGGGGTCGATGATTACCCGTGCCAAGAAAGTGGCGGGCGGCTACTCGCTCTCTGGCGCCAAAATGTGGATCACTAACTCGCCCGTGGCCGATGTGTTCGTAGTATGGGCCAAAGACGATGAAGGCGCGATCCGTGGCTTTGTGCTGGAAAAAGGCATGGCCGGCCTGTCGGCGCCCGCCATCCACGGCAAGTTCGGCCTGCGCGCGTCGGTGACCGGTGAAATCGTCATGGATAATGTGTTCTGCCCGGAAGAGAACGCGTTCCCCGACGTGCGCGGCCTGAAGGGTCCGTTCACCTGCCTGAACTCGGCGCGCTACGGCATTGCCTGGGGCGCGCTGGGCGCGGCCGAGGACTGCTGGCATATCGCCCGCCAGTACGTGCTGGACCGGTCGCAGTTCGGCCGTCCGCTGGCTGCCAATCAGCTGGTGCAAAAGAAACTGGCCGACATGCAGACCGAAATCACGCTGGGCCTGCAAGGCTGCTTGCAACTCGGCCGCATGAAGGACGCGGGCACGGCGGCGGTGGAGATCACGTCGATGATGAAGCGCAATTCCTGCGGCAAGTCGCTGGATATCGCCCGCGTCGCGCGCGATATGCTCGGTGGCAACGGCATCTCGGACGAATTCGGCGTCATCCGCCACATGGTCAACCTGGAGGTGGTCAACACCTACGAGGGCACGCACGACATCCACGCGTTGATCCTCGGCCGCGCCCAGACCGGCATCCAGGCGTTCCAGTAACTTTTAACCCGCCCTGCGGCAGAGGGGTCGGACCCCATGGGGTCCGACCCTGCGGCTGACCGGGTTGCGGGGTTATCGCAAACACTTACCCCAATAAAACCGCTGCAATCGCAGCGGTTTTTTATTGGGCGGGACAATGCTAGAAGTTAAAACCTTTGAAGCTGTAGCCCACGCTGACACTTACCGCCAGCGGGTCCAGGCGAACTTCCTGGGTCTGGCCTGTCGAGAAATGCACCGTGGTTTTC
>JBDSKP010000567.1:0-2789 GCA_039916925.1 Duganella sp. | reverse complement strand
CGCCGGCGGCGACGGTGCCGATGCCCACTTCCGACACCAGCTTGACCGAGATCGAAGCGCGCGGGTTGGCGTTTTTCAGGTCGTGGATCAGCTGCGCCAAATCTTCGATCGAATAGATGTCGTGGTGCGGCGGCGGCGAGATCAGACCCACGCCCGGCACCGAGAAGCGCAAGGTGGCGATGTATTCCGACACCTTGTGGCCGGGCAGCTGGCCGCCTTCGCCGGGCTTGGCGCCCTGGGCCATCTTGATCTGGATCTGGTCGGCCGAGTTCAGGTAGGCGGCGGTGACGCCGAAACGGCCCGAAGCGACCTGCTTGATGCGCGAGCGCAGCGAATCGCCTTCCTGCAACGGAATGTCGACCACCATCTGCTCTTTGCCCATGACCGAGGCCATGGTCTCGCCCTGCTTGATCTTGATGCCTTTCAGCTCCATCGTGTAACGCGATGGATCCTCGCCACCCTCGCCGGTGTTCGACTTGCCGCCGATGCGGTTCATCGCCACGGCCAGGGTCGCGTGCGCCTCGGTCGAGATCGAACCCATCGACATCGCGCCGGTGGCGAAACGCTTGACGATTTCCTTGGCCGGCTCGACCTCGTCCAGCGGGATCGCCCTGGCCGGGTCGAGCTTGAACTCGAACAGGCCGCGCAACGTCAGGTGACGCTTGCTCTGGTCGTTGATGATCTGCGCGTACTCTTTATAGCTGGAGAAATTGTTGCTGCGGGTCGAATGCTGCAGTTTCGCGATCGCGTCCGGGGTCCACAGGTGGTCCTCGCCGCGCACGCGGAAAGCGTACTCGCCGCCGGCGTCCAGGTGGTTGGCCAGCACGGGATCGTCGCCGAAGGCCAGGTTGTGCAGGCGCAGCGCTTCCTCGGCCACTTCGAACACGCCAATACCTTCAACGTTCGATGCCGTTCCCTTGAAATACTTGTCGACCAGCGACTTGTTCAAACCGACGGCTTCGAAGATCTGCGCGCCGCAGTACGACATATAAGTGGAGATGCCCATCTTCGACATCACCTTCATCAGGCCCTTGCCGATGGCCTTGGTGTAGTTGTAGACGGCCTTGTCGCCGGACATGTCGCCCGGCATGCCGTGCGCCAGCTCGACCAGGGTTTCCATCGCCAGGTATGGGTGGATCGCTTCGGCGCCGTAGCCCGCCAGCAGCGCGAAGTGGTGGGTTTCGCGGGCCGAGCCGGTTTCGACGACCAGACCGGTCGAGGCGCGCAAGCCCTTGCTGACCAGGTGCTGGTGCACGGTCGATGTGGCCAGAAGCGCGGGGATGGCTACACGATCGGCGCCGATCGAGCGGTCCGAGACGATCAGGATGTTGTGGCCGGACTTGACGGCGTCGACCGCTTCCGCGCACAGCGAAGCCAGGCAGGCTTCAATGCCTTCCTTGCCCCAGCTCAGCGGGTAGCAGATGCTCAGTTCGTATGACTTGAACTTGCCGCCGGTATGCGAGCTGATGCCGCGCAGGCGCGCCATGTCGTCGAAACCGAGGATGGGCTGCGACACTTCCAGACGCATCGGCGGGTTGACGTTGTTGGTGTCCAGCAGGTTCGGTTTCGGGCCGATGAACGACACCAGCGACATCACCATCGCTTCGCGGATCGGGTCGATTGGCGGGTTGGTCACCTGGGCGAACAGCTGCTTGAAGTAGTTGTACAGCGGCTTGAGCTTGTTCGACATGACGGCCAGCGGCGAGTCGTTGCCCATCGAACCGGTCGCCTCTTCGCCGGCGGCGGCCATCGGCGCCATCAGGAACTTCAGGTCTTCCTGGGTGTAGCCGAACGCCTGCTGGCGGTCCAGCACGGAAGCGACGGCCTTTTCGCCAGGGGCGGCGCTGTATTTGACGCGGTTGTGCGCCAGCTGGCTCTCGCTCAGTTTGATTTCGTTGAGCTTGATGCGCACGGCGTTGATCCACGCCTTGTATGGCTTGGCGTTGGCGTAGGTGTCTTTCAACTCTTTATCGTCGATGATGCGGCCCGCTTCCAGGTCGATCAGGAACATCTTGCCCGGCTGCAGGCGCCATTTCTGGATGATTTTCGACTCGGGAATCGGCAACACGCCCGATTCCGACGCCATCACCACCAGGTCGTCGTCGGTGACGATGTAGCGGGCCGGACGCAAACCATTGCGGTCCAGCGTACCGCCGATGTAACGGCCGTCGGTGAAGGCCATGGCGGCCGGGCCGTCCCATGGTTCCATCATCGCGGCGTGATATTCGTAGAACGCACGCCGATTGTCGTCCATCGTGCCGTGATTTTCCCATGCTTCCGGAATCATCATCATCATCGCCTGGGCGATCGGATAGCCCGCCATCAGCAGCAGTTCGAGCGCGTTGTCGAAGCAGGCGGTGTCCGACTGGCCTTCATAGATCAGCGGGAACAGTTTCTGCAGGTCTTCGCCCAGCACGGCGGATTTCATCACGCCTTCGCGCGCGCGCATCCAGTTGAAGTTGCCCTTGACGGTGTTGATCTCGCCGTTGTGGGCGATCAGGCGGTATGGGTGGGCCAGCGGCCATTCCGGGAAGGTGTTGGTCGAGAAACGCTGGTGCACCAGCGCCAGCGCCGAAATGCAGCGCGCGTCCTGCAGGTCTTTATAGTAGACACCGACCTGGTCGGCCAGCAGCAGGCCCTTGTACACAATGGTCCGGGCCGACATCGACGGCACGAAGAATTCCTTACCGTGCAGCAGCTTGAGCGCCTGGATGGCGTGGCCGGACGATTTGCGGATCACATACAGTTTGCGCTCCAGCGCGTCGGTCACCATGATGTCGGCGCCACGG
>JBDSKP010000566.1:0-1974 GCA_039916925.1 Duganella sp. | reverse complement strand
TGCCGGGCCTGGGCCTCAAGCGCGGCCTGGCCGACGACCTGGTGATCGCACCGTACGCCACCATGATGGGACTGATGGTGCAGCCGGAGGCGGCGTGCCTTAACCTGCAGAAGATGGCGAGCCTGGGCTTCATGGGCCGCTACGGCTTCTTCGAGGCGATCGACTACACCGTTTCGCGCCTGCCGCGCGGGCAGAGTTGCGCCATCGTGCGCTCGTTCATGGTCCACCACCAGGGCATGGGCCTGCTGTCGCTGAGCTATTTGCTGCACGACCGGCCGATGCAGCGCCGCTTCGAATCCGATCCGCTGCTGCAATCGACATTGTTGGTGCTGCAGGAGCGCAGCCCGCAGGCCGGCGCCTTCTATTCCAACACCACCGAGCTGGCGGTGCTGCGCTCGGCCGCGCCGGACCAGCAGGCCGCGCCCATGCGCGTGCTCACCCAGCACAGCACACCGGTGCCGGAAACCCAGCTGCTGTCGAACGGCCGCTATCACGTCATGGTCACCAACGCCGGCGGCAGCTACAGCCGCTGGCGCGACCTGGCCGTGACGCGCTGGCGCGAAGACAGCACCCGCGACAACTGGGGCAACTTCTGCTACGTGCGCGACCTGGACGACGGCCAGTTCTGGTCCACCACCTACCAACCCACCCTGGTCGAGCCGCGCAAATACGAGGTGATCTTCTCCGAGGGGCGCGCCGAATTCCGCCGCTCCGACCGCGGCCTCGACTTGTACACCGAGATCGTCGTCTCGCCGGAGGACGACATCGAACTGCGCCGCACCCGCATCACCAACAAGAGCGACAGCGTGCGCACCATCGAGGTGACCAGCTACGCCGAGGTGGTGATGGCGCCGGCGGCGGCCGACGCCGCGCATCCGGCGTTCAGCAAGCTGTTCGTGCAAACCGAGATCCTGCGCGACGAGCACGCGATCCTGTGCACGCGCCGTCCGCGCGGCGCCAATGAAGTCATGCCGTGGCTGATGCACTCGATGACGGTGCACGACGCGCCGGTGGTGGCGGTGTCGTTCGAGACCGACCGCTCGCGCTTCCTCGGCCGCGGCAACACCGCCGCCGCCCCGCGCGCGCTGCTCGAAAGCGACGCCTTGAGCGGCGCCGAGGGCTCGGTGCTCGATCCGGTGGTGGCGATCCGCTACACCATCACGCTCAAGCCCGACCAGACGGCCATCGTCGATATCGTCACCGGCATGACCGAGCAGCGCGACGCCGCGCTGCACCTGGTCGACAAATACCAGGACCGGCATCTGGCCGACCGCGTGTTCGAACTGGCGTGGACCCACAGCCAAGTCGTGCTGCGCCAGCTCAATGCCAGCGAGGCGGACGCGCAGCTGTACGGCCGCCTGGCCAATTCGATCATCTATCCGAACGCCACGCTGCGCGCCGACGTCGGCACCCTGGTCAAGAACCATCGCGGCCAATCCGGCCTGTGGGCGTACGCCATTTCCGGCGACCTGCCGATCGTGCTGCTGCAGATCAAGGACCCGGCCAACATCGATCTGGCGCGCCAGATGGTGCAGGCGCACGCCTACTGGCGCCTCAAGGGGCTGGTGGTCGACCTGGTGATCTGGTACGAGGACCAGTCGGGTTACCGCCAGTTGCTGCACGAACAGATCATGGGCCTGATCGCCTCCGGCATCGACGCCCAGGCGATCGACCGTCCGGGCGGCATCTTCGTGCGCCTGGCCGACCAGATCTCCAACGAGGACCGCATCCTGCTGCAGTCGGTGGCGCGCGCCATCCTCAGCGACAGCCGCGGCACGCTGGCCGAGCAGATCAAGCGTCCCGGCCCGCAGACCATGCGCATGCCGCCGTTGCTGGCGGACGGCCGCGGCGACTATGGCGACGCGGTGCCGGTGGCCCGTCCGGCGCGCGCGCTGATGCTTGAAAACGGCATCGGCGGCTTCACGAAGGACGGCCGCGAATACGTCATCACCACCCGCGAGGGCCAGCGCACGC
>JBDSKP010000565.1:0-2477 GCA_039916925.1 Duganella sp. | reverse complement strand
AGATGCAGTTCCTGCAGCGCGCCTATCCCGGCGCCCAATGGTGAGGACGCAGCGATGAAGGCCGCCGCCATCGATGTCCGCGCCTTGAGTCCGGGGCAGGTCTGGTCGTGGCTGGCCGAGGTGGCCGACCCCGAAATCCCGGTCATCTCGATCGTCGATCTGGGCATCGTGCGCGACGTGCGGATCGACGACGATGGCGGCTGCACGGTCACCATCACGCCGACTTATTCCGGCTGCCCGGCGATGCAGGTCATCGCCGACGCCATCACCGAGGCGTTGCACGCGCGCGGCGTGGCCGACGTGCGCCTGAAAAACCAGCTGTCGCCCGCTTGGACCACCGACTGGATGAGCGAGGAGGGCAAGGCCAAGCTGTCCGGCTACGGCATCGCGCCGCCCGCCGCGCAGGTGATCGACGTCAGCCGCTTGCGCACCGGCGCGCTGGCCGCCATCTCGCGCCGCGCGCCCGCGCCGCCGGCCATCGTCTGCCCCAACTGCGGCTCCCGCCACACCGAAATCACCAGCCAGTTCGGCTCCACGCCCTGCAAGGCGCTGTATAAATGCCTGGACTGCCGCGAGCCCTTCGACTACTTCAAGTGCCATTAACGACCATGAGACGACCATGAGCAAATTCCACCCGCTGACCGTCTCGCAGGTGCGCAACGAAACGCGCGACACCATCGCCGTCACCTTCGCCGTGCCGCCCGAGCTGCGGGACAGCTTCCGCTTCCAGCAGGGCCAGCACCTGACGCTGCGCGCGCACATCGACGACGAGGACGTGCGCCGCTCGTATTCGATCTGCTCGGCCGTACAGGACGGCGCGCTGCGCGTGGCCATCAAGCGCACCCAGGGCGGGTTGTTCTCCAGCTGGGCCAACGACACCATCAAGCCCGGTGTCACGCTCGGTGTCATGCCGCCGATGGGCCACTTCAACGTGCCGCTGGACGTCGCCAACCATAAGCACTACCTGGCCTTCGCCGCCGGCAGCGGCATCACACCCATCCTGTCGATCATCAAGACCACGCTGGCCGTCGAACCGCACAGCCGTTTTACGCTTTTCTACGGCAATCGCGCGTCGTCGTCGGTGATCTTCAAGGACGAACTGTCGGACTTGAAGGACACCCATATGGACCGCCTCAAGCTGGCCTACGTGATGAGCCGCGAGCAGCAGGACATCGAATTGTTCAACGGTCGCATCACCAAGGAAAAATGCACGCAATTCCTGCGCCACTGGGTGCGGGTGGAGGACATCGACGTCGCCTTCATCTGCGGACCGGAGGACATGATGTTGGGCGTGTCCGAGGCGTTGCAGGAGGCCGGCATGCCGAAGTCGAACATCAAGATTGAACTGTTCGCCGCCAGCATCCCCAAGCACCAGCACAAGCCGCGCGCCATCGACCCGGCGGCGGGGCGCCATGAAACCGAAGTCACCGTCATCATGGACGGCAGCGCCAGCAGCTTCACCATGGACCAGGACAAGGAATCGCTGCTCGACGCCGGCCTGCGCGCCGGCATCGACATGCGCTATTCCTGCAAGGGCGGCGTGTGTTCCACCTGCCGCTGCAAACTGCTCGAGGGACAAGTCGACATGGACGTCAACTACGCGCTGGAAGACTACGAGATCGCGCGCGGCTACGTCCTCAGTTGCCAGAGCTTTCCCATCACCGACAAAGTCGTCATCGACTTCGATCAGGCTGAATAGAATAAAACGGAGACGCCATGAACTACGAGAACATCCTTTTTGAGATCAACGACGGCATCGCCCAGCTGACGCTGAACCGTCCCGATAAACTCAACAGCTTCACGCAAGCGATGCACGACGAGGTGCGCCACGCCGTCCACAAGGTTGGCGGCGACAAGAGCGTGCGCGTGTTCGTCCTCACCGGCGCCGGGCGCGGGTTCTGCGCCGGCCAGGATTTGAACGACCGCGCGGTGGAGCCGGGCGCCCGGGCGGTCGACCTGGGCGACTCGGTCGAGAAAAACTACGCGCCGCTGGTGCTGGCGCTGCGCGCCCTGCCGATGCCCGTGATCTGCGCCGTCAACGGCGTGGCCGCCGGCGCCGGCGCCAACCTCGCGCTGGCGTGCGACATCGTCCTCGCCGCCAAATCGGCGTCGTTCGTCGAGGTGTTCTGCAAACTGGGCCTGATCCCGGACACCGGCGGCACCTACTTCCTGCCACGCCTGATCGGCGGTGCCCGCGCCATGGGCCTGGCCATGCTGGGCGAAAAACTCAGCGCCGAAAAGGCCGAAGCGTGGGGCCTGATCTGGAAGGCCGTACCGGACGAGGACCTGGCCGCCGAAACCATGGCCATGGCGCGCCACTTCGCCAGCGCGCCGACCAAGGGACTGGCCTTCACCAAGCAGGCGCTGTACGCCAGCGCCCAGAACACGCTGCAGCAGCAACTGACGCTCGAATGCGCCATGATGAGCGAACTTGGTCGCAGCGAGGACTATCGAGAGGGCGTCGCCGCCTTCATGGA
>JBDSKP010000564.1:0-5103 GCA_039916925.1 Duganella sp. | reverse complement strand
TCCATGCCGACGCCGCGGCCGGAGACGTCCGTCACCGTCTCGGCGGTCGAGAAGCCGGGCGCGAAGATCAGCTGCCAGACGTCGGCGTCTTTCATGTTCTCCGGATCAGCAAGCGACAGACCGTTTTGCGCGGCCTTGGCCAGGATGCGCTCGCGGTTCAAGCCGCCGCCGTCGTCCGACACCTCGATGATGATGTTGCCGCCCTGGTGGGAGGCCGACAGGAACAGCCGGCCCGACTCGCTCTTGCCGGCGGCGCGCCGCACGTCCGGCATCTCGATGCCGTGGTCGATCGAGTTGCGCACCAGGTGCGTCAACGGATCGACGATGCGCTCGATCAGGCCCTTGTCCAGTTCGGTGGCGGCGCCGTTGGTGATGAAATCGACCTTCTTGCCCAGCTTGGCCGCCAGGTCGCGCACCATGCGCGGGAAGCGCGAGAACACGAAGTCCATCGGCATCATGCGGATCGACATCACCGCTTCCTGCAGGTCGCGGGTGTTGCGGGTCAGCTGGCTGACGCTGTTGAGCAGGCGCTCGTGCGCCATCGGGTCGAGCGTGTCGACGCGCTGCTCGATCATGGCCTGCGTGATCACCAGCTCGCCCACCAGGTTGATCAGCTGGTCGACCTTTTCGATCGACACGCGGATCGACGACGATTCGGCGCCGGCGCCCGGCGCGCCCTTCTCGTCCTTCCTGGCGGCCTTCTTCTCCTGCTCCTCGGCCACGGCCGGCGGCGGCGCCTCGATCACGATGCCGGCGGCGGCGCGGATCTGCTCGACCGGCTGGAAGAAGCCGTAGCCGTTGGCGTCGTCGTTGCCGTCCTTGGCGTTGGCGCGGATCTGGTCGAGCGGCTGGAAGAAGCCGTAGCCCTGGCCGCCGCCCGCCTGCGCGGGATGCAGCTCGGTCTCGTCGAAGAAGCCGTAACCGAGGTCGCTCTCGACCTTCGAGCGTTCGGCGTTTTCGGCGCGGGCCTGCTGCTCGGTCAGCGCCGCCAGTTCGGTCACCACCATGTCGTCCGGATTGAGGACGAAAGAGCAGATGGCGATGATGTCGTCGAGGCTCTCGTGCGTGGTCACGACCATCGCGTTGCGGTCCTTGTCGAGCGGCGTGATCGACACGTGGCCCATCAGTCCGAGCTCGGCGCCGAGCGCGGTCACCTCGCGGTGCGCCATGACGGGCAGCTCGAGCCGGTAGCGGCGTCCGCCGCTGTGGTCGACCACCTTGGCCTCGGGCGCGTGGTTCGAGGCGAACGCCGGCGCCACCGGCGACAGCGCCACCACCGGCACGTCCTGGGCCAGCGACTGCAGCATCATGCGCACGTCGCCGACGGCGTCCTGGTCGACGGTGCTGCCGAGGCGGTGGCCGTCGAGCTGCATCTTGAGGATGTCCTTGGCCGCCAGGAAGGCGTCGACGTGCTCGGACGTGAGCGCCATCTCGCCCTTGCGGATACGGTCGAGCAAGGTCTCGAGGATGTGCGTGACCTCGGTCATGTCGGTCACGCCGAACGTGGAGGCGCCGCCCTTGACGGAATGGGCGGTGCGGAAGATCGCGTTCAGATCCTCGGCATCGGGCGCGGCGATGTCCACGGCCAGCAGCAGCCGCTCCATTTCAGCCAGCAGTTCCTCGGCCTCATCGAAGAAGACCTGGAAAAACTGACTTATGTCGATGGTCATGGTGATACTCCGTAAAGTTCGCTCATTGCTCGCGCCTTATCAGCCGATGACCTTCTTCACCACCTCGATGAGCCGCTGCGGATCGAACGGTTTGACCAGCCAGCCGTTGGCGCCGGCCGCGCGGCCCTTGGACTTCATCTCGTCGGACGACTCGGTGGTCAGCATCAGGATCGGCGTCTTGGCGTAGGTCGGCAGCTCGCGCAGCAGCGCGATCAGCTGCAGGCCGTCCATGCGCGGCATGTTCTGGTCGGTCAGCACCAGATCGACGCTTTGCAGCTTGGCTTTTTCCAGGCCGTCCTGGCCGTCAACAGCTTCCACCACCAGATAGCCGGCGGCCTTGAGGCTGAAGGCCACCATCTGGCGCAGGGAACTGGAATCATCAACTGCAAGTATTGTCTTGGCCATCTTGTACTCTCACTCTGTAAATATGTATCTATCGGTTGCGGGCGGCGCTTAGAATAATTCGATGTCGCCGCTCTCCAGGTGTTGCTGACTTACCGCCTTGCGCAACACGCTGCGCAGTTCCAAACTCTGTATCGCCAGCGCCATGCTGACCTTGCCCAGCAGCGCGACGATCTCCTCGTTGTCGCTCTCGGGCAGCATCTCGGCGCCGTGCGCGCCCAGCGTGCCGAGGAACTCGCGCAGACCGGTCACGCGTTTGAGCGTGCGGTCGATCAGTTGGCTCGTCATGTCCTGGAACTGCATGCTGGTGATGGCGGCGTTGACATAGCCGCCCACCTGCCCCTGCAGCGCCTGCAGCTGCGCGCGCTGCTCGGGCGTGGCGATGCCGCCGTCGAGCAGCAACTGGATCGTCACCCGTTCGGCCTCCACCGTCTGGTGGATGGCCATGAAGTTGAACGACAACTTCTCGATGGCCTCCTCCAGCAGCAGGCGCGTCTGGATCAGATCGGTCTCGACCTCGGTCAAATGCTTGCGCCCGTGGTCAGACACGCCCGACAGGAGGCGCTTTACATGTGACCCAAGGATTTTTTTTCTCGTCATAACATTCTCGTTGTTCTACTCTTCGCTACGTGACTTGCTGCCTGCCTATTTGTCTATTGCCTATTTGCGCACCGGCGGACCCGGCTGACCGGGCGGCGGCGCCGCCGCGGCCGCCGCCGCGTCCTCCTCGGCGCCGACCTCGATCTGACGGCCGCCGTCGCGGATCACGCTCTCCTCGGTGCGCTTGTTCATCACCAGGATGCTGATGCGGCGGTTGATCGGGTTGAACGGATCGGCCTTGTCCAGGTTGGCCGCCGAGGCCAGCCCCACCACCCGCAGCACCTTGGCGTCGGCCATGCCGCCGACGATCAGCTCGCGGCGCGAGGCGTTGGCGCGGTCGGCCGACAATTCCCAGTTGCTGTAGCCGGTCTCGCTCATGTACGGCGTCGAGTCGGTGTGGCCCGACAGGCCGATGCGGTTCGGCACGTCGTTCAGCACAAAGCCGATCTCATGCAAAATCTCTTTCGTGTACGGCTGCAAATCGGCCTTGGCCAGCGCGAACATCGGACGGTTCTGCTCGTCGACGATCTGGATCCGCAAGCCTTCGGTCGTAATATCGAGCAATAACTGGTTCTTGTACTTGACCAACACCGGATTGGTTTCGATCCTGGCCTCGATTTTTTCCTTCAGCGACTTGAGCCGCTGCGCGTCCTCGGCCTCGATGGCGGCGCGGGCGGCGGTCAGGTTGAAGGTCTTCTTGACGGCCGGATCGTCGCTGGCCTTGACCTGGCCGTCCTTGCGGGTCAGGTCCTTGCCGCCGCCGGGGATCACCGACGAACTGTCGCCGCTGCCCGAGCCGCCCTGCATCGCCACCTTCAGCGGCGTCTTGAAATAATCGGAAATCCCTTTCAAGTCGCCCTTGGAGGTCGACCCCAGCAGCCACATCAGCAGGAAGAACGCCATCATCGCCGTCACGAAGTCGGCATACGCGATCTTCCACGCGCCGCCGTGATGGCCGCCGCCGTGTTTCTTGATGCGCTTGACGATAATTGGCCGTAAGCCTTCTTCAGCCATGACGATTCCCCAATGATTCCAACATGATCACTATCCTGCGTCCCGCTTATTTCGCCTTCGATTTCTTGATATGGTCTTCCAGCTCGCTGAACGACGGCCGTTCGGTCGAGTACAGCACCTTGCGGCCGAACTCCACGGCCAGCGCCGGCGCGTAGCCGTTCAGGCTGGCCAGCAAGGTCACCTTCACGCACTGGAACATCTTGGTCGACTCCTCCAGTTTTTGCTCGAGCAGGCTGGCCAGCGGACCGACGAAACCATAGGCCAGCAAGATGCCGAGGAAGGTGCCGACCAGCGCGTGCGCGATCAGGATGCCCAGCTCGGCCGGCGGCAGGCCGACGCTCTCCATCGTGTGCACCACGCCCATCACCGCCGCCACGATACCGAACGCCGGCATGCCGTCGCCCAGGCGGGCGATCGCGTGGCCGGGCGCCGCGCCCTCGTGGTGGTGGGTCTCGATCTCGTTGTCCATCAGGTTCTCGATCTGGAACGCATCCATATTCCCCGACACCATCAGGCGCAGGTAATCGGTCATGAATTCGACGATGTGGTGGTCCTCCAGCACGCTCGGATACTTGCTGAACAGCGGGCTTTGCTCGGGGCTGTCGATATCGCCTTCGATCGACATCAAGCCTTCCTTGCGCACCTTGGAGAGGACGTCGAACAGCAGCGACATCAACTCCATATATAAATCCTTGGTGTAGCGCGACCCTTTGAACAGGGTCGGCAGTGCCGCCAGCGTCGCCTTCAGGGTCTTGGCGTTGTTGCCGACCATGAAAGCGCCGAACGCGCCGCCGCCGATCATCACCAGCTCCAGCGGCTGCAGCAGCGCGGCGAGGTGCCCGCCGTTCATCGCGTAGCCGCCGAAAACCCCGGCGATCACCACCACATATCCAATTATGACTAACAAGTGACCTGACTCCCCATAGCGAAACAAGACCAAAATGTCAACTAACGCCGGTCCGATTTCAATAAATTTACGTGTAGAACTACAATAGCGTGTCCGGGGGTGGCCGGGCAAGAGAATAACGCCAAATGATGCTTAAAAGTACCATTTATAGAGTGGCGCGTCGTCGTCTGTGGCGTGGATGGTCTGATCGGGCGCCCGGGCGTCGATTGCAAATTCGTAGCTGAGAAGTATGGAACCGGGACACATTTCAGCGCTCGCCTTGCGCCACAAGCCGCCCATCGCGGCCGGCGACAGATAGGCGAACAGCAGATCGTAGCGGGCAAAATCGAGCTTCTCGTAATCGCCCAGCAAAAAACGGGCGCGCCCGCCGCCGGCGGCGGCCCGCAGACGGCTATACAACCACGGCAGCGGCGCCAGTTCGATGCCGACGCACTCGACGTCCGGACGGGCGCGCGCCAGGTAGGTCACCAGGCCGCCCAGGCCGCTGCCGATGTCGATCACGCGCAGCGG
>JBDSKP010000563.1:0-3773 GCA_039916925.1 Duganella sp. | reverse complement strand
GACTTGCCGCGCAACGCTTCCCAGCACGAGCGCAGATAAGCTGCGACGCCTGTACGGGGACGCAAATCCTGTAGCCGTTCAGTATCTGCGCCGCAAGCCTCGGCCAACGCTTTTGCCACCGTCGCGGTCACGCCGGTGCGCGAGTAGTACACAATCAGGCAAGGTTTCATCGGGTTTCGCGTTGTGGTTGCGCCGTTCACCGGAACACCAGCACCGGCACATGGCTGTGGGTGAGCACTTTTTGTGTCTCGCTGCCAAGCAGCAGCGCCTGCACGCCGCGGCGACCATGCGAAGCCATCGCCACCAAGTCGCAATCATGCGTGCGGGCGGCCTCGATGATGGCTTGATAGGGATGCTCATGTTCGATAGTCAGCGTCTCGTACGTCACGCCATGGGCGCGGGCGGCCGCAACGACCGGCTCCAGGCAGGCGCGGGCGTGGGTCAGGCTGTGGGACGCGTACTCTCCCGGCGTATCGGCCAACACGTCCGGGCGCGTGCTCCACACGTGAAACGGCGTACTCACGTGCAAAATGGTCAATCTGGCGCCACTGTCCCTGGCGAAGGCCAGGCATGGCGCGAGCGCCACCACCGAGGGGGCCTCGCCGTCGGTGGGGAACAAAATGTGCTTGAACATGACAGTTTCCTTTTTGTGGTTTAAGCCATGCTATGCCTGTCAACGACGCGAGAACTTTGATCCAAGTCAAACACGCCGCGAATACCTTGAAGTTCCGGCGGACGCAAGCCGAGTTACCGCTCGCGCAGGTGGTGGATTCGCTGTCAGGCACGCGCGCCATTTCGACACGTCCTGGTTCGAAGTGTTCAATGCCACAGCTTCTGTTCGCTAAATTGGGTCTAAGCCTGCCATGTTTTCGCTATAATCGTCGGTTTCATCGCACTGGATCATGCCATGACTTTGCTAGCCCATCAGCTCGAACTGCTGTCGCCCGCCAAAACCGCCGAGATCGGCCGCGAAGCCATTTTGCACGGGGCCGACGCCGTCTACATCGGCGGCCCGGCCTTCGGCGCCCGGCACAACGCCAGCAACTCGATCGAGGAAATCTCCAGGCTGGTGGCGTTCGCGCACCGCTACCGTTCGCGCATCTTCGTCACGCTCAACACCATCCTGCACGACGCCGAACTGGACGCCGCCCGCGCGCAGATCTGGCAGCTGTACGAGGCCGGCGTGGACGCGCTGATCGTGCAGGACATGGGATTGCTGGAGATGGATCTGCCGCCGATCCAGCTGCACGCCAGCACCCAGTGCGACATCCGCACGATGGAAAAGGCCAGGTTCCTTGGCGATGTCGGCTTCTCCCAGCTGGTGCTGGCGCGCGAACTGACGATCGAACAAATCCGCGCGATCCACGCCGAGGTGGATACGCCGCTCGAATATTTCGTCCACGGCGCGCTGTGCGTGGCCTATTCCGGCCAGTGCTACATTTCGCACGCGGACACCGGCCGCAGCGCCAATCGCGGCGACTGCTCGCAGGCCTGCCGTTTGCCGTACACGCTGAGCGACGCCAAAGGCCGCGTCGTGGCGTACGAAAAACATCTGCTGTCGATGAAGGATAACGACCAGAGTCGCAATCTGGAAGCGCTGGTCGACGCCGGCATCCGCTCGTTCAAGATCGAGGGCCGCTACAAGGACATGGGCTACGTGAAGAACATCACGGCCCACTACCGCATGCTGCTCGACGAGCTGCTGGAGCGCCGCCCGGAATTCACGCGCGCCGCCAGCGGCCGCACCAATATCCTGTTCACGCCGGACGTCGACAAGACGTTCCACCGGGGCCACACGGAATACTTCGCCCACGGCCGCGAGCACGGAGAAATCGGCGCCTTCGACAGCCCGAAATACGTCGGCGTCGAACTGGGCACGGTCACGCGCATCGCCACCGACCATTTCGACATCACCACCAACGCGCCCATGGCCAACGGCGACGGCCTCAATTACATGTACAAGCGCGAGTCGTTCGGCATCCAGGCCAACACGGTGAAAAAACTGGGCGAGGGCGCCGATGGCGAGCAGTGGCGTGTGTTCCCGAACGAGTTGCTGACCACCCTGCCCGGCTTCAAGGTCGGCGCCTCCATCCTGCGCAACCGCGACCATCATTGGGAAGGTACGCTGAACAAAAAGTCGTCGGAACGCAAGATCGACCTGCACCTGACCTTGAGCGAGCACGACGCGGGTCTGCGCCTGTCCCTGCGCGACGAGGACGGCATCGTCAGCGTGACCGACGCGGCCATCGGCTTCCAGGCGGCGCAACAAGCCGAGCAGGCGGAGGCGTCGTTGCGCGCCAGCCTGGGCAAGCTGGGCGGGACGATGTTCTCGGCCGCGAGCGTGCAACTGAAGCTGTCCAAACCCTGGTTCGTGCCGTCGGCGGCGATCAACGCGCTGCGCCGCGACGCGATCGAGGCCCATGATGCCGCGCGCCTGGCCGCGTGGGATCGGCCGACGCGCAAGCCCGCTGCCGAACCGCCGGCGGTCTTCCCCGACCTTCAGCTCAGCTACCTGGCCAACGTCTACAACGAAAAGGCGCGCGCGTTCTACCACAAGCACGGCGTGCAGCTGGTCGCCGCCGCCTACGAGTCGCACGAGGAGCCCGGCGAGGTGCCGCTGATGATCACTAAGCACTGCCTGCGCTTCTCGTTCAACCTGTGCCCCAAGCAGGCCAAGGGCGTGCAAGGCGTCCAGGGCCAGGTCCGTGCCGAGCCGATGACCCTGGTCAGCGGCGACCACACCTACACGCTGCGGTTCGACTGCAAACCCTGCGAGATGCACGTGGTGGGCGCCATGAAGCCGGCTATTTTGAAATCGCCGCCGCCGTCGAACATCCCGTATAGTCCCCTCGTCTTCCACCGCCAGCGACCGCGCGCCACCACCTGAGCGTTGCTCATTGCAACGCTTTGTCGGCCCGATGGCGCTCCACGAAGGCTGTCAAGGCCAGCGAATGGTAGGCCCGCGCCAGCGCGTCCAGGTGATTCGCGAAGGCGGCATAGGCGGGATCGAGCGCCTGCAGGTGGCGCGCCCGCTCCCGGATCTCTCGCATGTTCCCGAGTTGCGCCAATTGCCATAGCGCCTCGATCTCCTCGGCCGGCGGGATGATCAAATCCGTTCCGTCTTGCTCCGCCAGGTCGACGGGCGCCGGGCGCGTGGAAATCCAGTCCAGGGATAGTTGGGTACCGATGGTGCGCAGCAGGGCTTCGTGTTCGATCGGCTTGGCGAGAAAGGCGTTGGCGCCGGCTTCATGGCATTCCGATTGGTCCTCTCGACTGGCGCTGGCGGTCACGGCGACAATCGGAATTGCTCCCCACCCCGGCATCCGGCGTATCCGTCGCGTCGTCTCGTTGCCATCAAGTAAGGGCATCATGACGTCCATCAAAATGAGCTGGGGCTGGAAACTATCAAGCAGGACCAGGCACTCCAGGCCGTTCTCCGCGGCAGCCACAATGAAGCCCACCGATTGCAGCAAGTCCACCAACATCGCGCGATTTTGCGGCACGTCGTCGACAATCAGCAATCGCTTGCGCGCGCCCTCGTAACCGACGATGCCGTGCAATGGCTGCGCCACGGCCGGGCTGTCGGTGGCGATCGGCACCGTCAGGTCAAACCAAAAATTGCTGCCCTGGTCCGTTTCGCTAACGACCGCGATGTCGCCGCCCATGAGGCGCACCAGTTGCTGGCTGATGGCCAGGCCCAAACCCGCGCCGCCCTCGCGGCGCTTCATGTTGCCCATCTGCTCGAAGGGCTGGAAAATACGCTCGAGTTGTTG
>JBDSKP010000562.1:0-4834 GCA_039916925.1 Duganella sp. | reverse complement strand
GGCGCCACCGTCAGGCTGACGTCCTGCACCGCTTCGAACGCTTGCGCGCCTTGTCCCACCCGCAGGTGCAGTTTGTCGATGTCGATCCGTCCCGCGCTCATGGCTTGCCCTCCGGTTGGTGCCAGGGCATCAAGGCCTGGCCGATGTATTTGACCAGCGCGCTGCTGCCCATGCCGAGCAGCCCGATGACCAGCATGCCGACGACGATGTCGGCGTAGTTCTGGATCGTGTACGAGGCCCAGGTGTAGTAGCCGATGCCGAACTGGCCGGAGATCATCTCCGCCGTCACCAGGCAGAACCAGGCCGTGCCCATGCCGATCGACAGGCCGGTGACGATGCTGGGCGCGGCGCCCGGCAGCACCACCTCGGTGAACACGGCGCGCCGCCCGCCGCCCAGGCTGCGGGCCGAGGCGACCAGGCGCGGGTCGATGTGTTCGACGCCGTGGACGGTGTTGAGCAGGATGGGGAACAGCGCGCCGGTGAAGGTGATGAACACCATCGACAGCTCCGACGACGGGAACATCAGGATCGCCAGCGGTATCCAGGCCACCGCCGGAATCGGCCGCAGCATTTCCAGCGGCGGCATCAACCAGTGCTCCAGCCGGCGCGAGCGGCCGATGGTCAGCCCGAGCACGATACCGACCAGCGCGGCGAGCAGGAAGCCGCCGAACACCCGCGCCAGGCTGGCCTTCAGGTGGCCCGGCAGCCGCGGCGATTGCAGCAGGGTCCAGCCGGCGCGCGCGACCTCGGCCGGCGGCGGCACGTTCTGGAACGTCACCAGGCCCAGGTCCAGATGGCTGGCGGCGGCCCATTGCCAGGCCAGCAGGCAGGCCGCCAGCGACGCGGCGCCGGCGCCCCAGCGGGCGGCGTTCGCGCCCAAGGCCGGACCCGCGCCCGGACTCGCCGTGGTCCGCGTCGCGGTGCCGACGGCCGGCGCTTGCTGTGTGCTCTCCATTCGGCGCTCCTATTTGGCGGCCAGCGCCGGCGCGTTGCCGGCCGCGCGGGCGGCGGCGAAGTCGCGCACCGCGCCGCCGTTGCCGGCGGCCCAGGCCTCGGCCGCCGCGCGCGTCAGGAAGGCGCTGGTGTCGCCCTTGGCGTTGACGAACCAGGCGTCGCCGGCGAACAGCTTGAGGCCGGTGTTGCGGTCGTGGGCGTAGACCACGCGCACCTTCTTGCCGTCCTGGTCCAGCTGGCGCAGCGCGGCGAAGGCGCCGTCGGCGCTGGCGTAGTGGCGCACCAGCGGTTCGCCGTCGACCCAGATCTGCGTCAGGCGCGAGAAGTCGGTGATCGGCTTGCCGGTCGCGGCGTCCTTGGCCGCCAGTGGCAGGCGCTGGTAGTTTTTCAGGCGCGCGTCGTAGTCCAGCCCGGCCTGCTTGTAGGCGGCGCGGATGTAGCGGTCGTCGATGAAGCTGTTGACGTCGAGGTCGCTGTCGGTGCGCTTCATCAGCCGCAGCGTCTCGATCGACGTCTTGACGGCCTGGCGGTATTCCGGCTTCCAGCTGAAGTCGCGCGTCTGCAGGCCCAGCGGACCGTGGAACAGGTAGTCGACCTCGGCCTCGATGCCGGTCACCTTGGCGATCAGCTCGCTGTATTTCTCCGGTTCGGCCGTGATCAGGCGGTCGGCCTCGATGGCGGCGCGCAGGTAGGCGGTGACGATCTCCGGATATTTGGCGGCGTAGGCGGCGTCGACCAGGCTGCCGTGCAGCGTCGGCGACTTGGCCTGCGAACCGTCGAAGATCTTGCGGGCGTAGCCGCGGTGCGGGAACAATTCGGCGAACGGCACGAAGTCGGCGTGGGCGTCGATCTTGTTGCTTTGCAGGGCCGAGCCGGCCACTTCCGGCGCCTGCGTGACGACGGTGATGTCCTTGTCGAGTTCCCAGCCCTGCGCCTTGATGGCGCGCAGCAGCATGCCGTGCGCGGTGGAGGCGAACGGCACCGAGATGGTCTTGCCCTTGAGCTCGGCGAGCGACTGCACCATCGACGCCTTCGGCACGACGATGCCGTTGCCGCTGCCTTGCACGCTGCCCGACAGCACGCCGATGAACAGGCTTTTCTTGCCTGCCTTCTCGAACGCGGCGCCGTTGAAGGAGCCGGGGAAGTCGGCCATCGAGCCCAGATCGAGCTTGCCGGCGACCATCTCGTTGGTCAGCGGCGCGCCGGAGGTGAAGTTCTTCCAGACGATCTCGTATTGCGCGTCCTTGTACTTGCCGTCGCGCGGCAGGTATTTTTCCAGCAGCTTCAGTTCGCGGATCAGCAGCCCGCCGGTGGCGCAGTTGATGGTCGTGTCCTGGGTACCGATGGCGATGCGGATGGTTTCGGCGTGGGCCGCGCCGGCGCCCAGCGCCGCCAGCAGCAGGGTGGTCAAAGTGCGATGCAAGAACATATCAATCTCCAGAAGGGTCAGCGCAGCAGGTAGGGGATGTCGACCGTCACGGCGCCGGTCGGGCAATCTTTTTCGCAGGGCATGCAGTACCAGCATTCGTCGAATTTCATGAAGGCCTTGCCTTTGGTGAAATCGATGGCCAGCACGTCAAGCGGGCAGACGTCGACGCACACGGTGCAGCCCTTGTCGGCGATGCACAGCTCTTCGTTGACGCGGACCGGCACGCTGCTTGGGTTGAGGGCGATGGGCATGGGCAGCTCCTTAAACGGCAAGCGCTTCGGCTTGCGGGATGGTCTGGGCTTGCTTGCCCGCGGTTTCCTTACCAATGCGCAGCCGCTGGTAGGCCTGTTTCTCCTGCTCGTCGAGGCTGACGATGTACGGCTCCAGCGGACGCTTGAAGCAGGTCATCTCGCCATCGACTGTTTTGACTTGCACGTGGCACAGCCAGTCGGCGTCGTTGCGCTCAGGATGGTCGACGCGGTTGTGGTACAGGCCCCAGCGGCTCTCGGTGCGGAACAGCGAGGCGCGCGCGGCCATCTCGGCGCAGTCGCGGATCGCGTGCACCTCCAGCGCGCGCATCAGCTGGTGCGGGCCGGCGGCCGACAACCGGTCCAGATCGGCGCGGATGGCCTCGAAGCGGGTCAGGCCGATCTCCATCTTGCGCGTGACCTTGGGCGGCTGCAGATAGTCGTTGACCATGCGGCGCAGCTTGTATTCGACCTGGGCCGGCGGCAGGCCGTCGACGCGGTTCAGCGGCGCCCACACGCGCGCCCGTTCAGCTTCGACCTGGGCGTCGTCGAGCGGCGCCAGCCCGGTGTCGGCGCAGCGGCGCGCCGCGCTCTCGCCGGCCAGCTTGCCGTAGACGAAGGCGCCCAGCATGTAGTTGTGCGGCACGCAGGCCAGGTCGCCGGCCGCGTACAGGCCGGCCACGGTGGTCTGGGCGTGCTCGTCGACCCACACGCCGGAGGCCGAGTGGCCGCTGCACAGGCCGATCTCCGAGATGTGCATCTCCACCATCTGCTGGCGGTAGTCGGTGCCGCGCCCGGCGTGGAAGCGGCCACGGCTGGGGCGCTCGTTGGTGTGCAGGATGGTCTCGATGGTGCTGATGGTTTCCTCGGCCAGGTGGTCGAGCTTGAGGAACACCGGGCCGTTGCCACCTTGCAGTTCGTTGTAGAACTCCTGCATCATCTGGCCGCTCCAGTAGTCGCACTCAATGAAGCGCTCGCCCTTGTTGTTGGTGGTGAAGCCACCGAACGGGCCGGTCACGTAGGCGCAGGCCGGGCCGTTGTAATCCTTGATCAGCGGATTGATCTGGAAGCATTCGATGCCCGACAGTTCGGCGCCCGCGTGGTAGGCCATGCTGTAGCCGTCGCCGGCGTTGGTCGGGTTCTCGTAGGTGCCGAACAGGTAGCCGGACGCGGGCAGTCCCAGCCGGCCGGCGGCGCCGGTGGCCAGCACCACCGCCTTGGCGCGGATCACGTGGAAGTCGCCGGTGCGGCAATCGAAGGACATGGCGCCGGCCACGCTGCCGTCGGCCGCCAGCAGCAAGCGCGTGGCCACCAGGCGGTTGCTGATCTCGACGCGCTGGCGCTTGAGGCGGCGATACAGCACCTTCTTGATGTCGTGGCCCTCGGGCATCGGCAGCACGTAGGTCCCCATGTGGTGCACCTTGCGCATCGCGTAGTCGCCGGTTTCGTCCTTCTCGAACTTGACGCCCCAGCGGTCCAGCTCCTCGATCATCGGGTAGCTGTTCTCGGCGTAGGCCATCACCGTGCGCTGGTTGACGATGCCGTCGTTGGCGGTAGTGATCTCCTTCACATACTGCTCGGGCGTGGCGAAGCCGGGGACGACGGCGTTGTTGAGGCCGTCCATGCCCATGGAGATGGCGCCGCTGCGCTTGACGTGGGCTTTCTCCAGCAACAGCACGCGCAATTGCGGATCGGCCTCCTTGGCCTTGACGGCGGCCATCGGGCCGGCGGTGCCGCCGCCGATCACCAGCACATCGACAGTCTGGATATGGGTTTGCATGGGATGTCCTTGAGGTTGGGGTATCAGGGCCGGCGGGCGATCTGCAGACGGTACTGGAAGGCGTCGCCGCGGAAGTACAGGTATTCGAAGTCGAGCGGCGCGCCGTCGGCCGCGTGGGTCAGGCGTTCGATGCGCAGCAGCGCGGTGCCGGACTCGATGCGCAGCGCGTGGGCCAGCGTGTCGTCGGCCAGCATGGCGTCGATCTGCAGGTCGGCCCGGCCCAGCGCGATGCCGTAGTCGTTTTCGAGGATCAGGAAGATGTCGCGCCCGGCCAGGTCCTCGCGGCGCAGGCGCTCGCCGATGTCGTGCGGCAGGTAGGTCACCTCCAGCGACACCGGCTCGCGGTTGAGATGGCGCACGCGCTTGATCTCGCTGACGGCGGCGCCTGCGGCCAGGCCCAGGCGCAGCGCCACGTGGGCCGGC
>JBDSKP010000561.1:0-1559 GCA_039916925.1 Duganella sp. | reverse complement strand
ACCGCTTCTACGTCATGGAGCACGGCAAGATCGTCAAACAATTCGAGCAGCGCGAGCTGGCGGCCAACATGTCGATGCTGCAGGAATTTCTCGGCGTCTGATTTTTTTCCGTTTTATCCAGGAGACCTTAATCATGAAACTCAAGACACTTGTTGCAGCGATGGCCGTGGGCCTCGGCACCGTGAGCGCCTTCGCTCAAACCAATTCCGGCCCGGTCCGAATCTGCATCATCACCGACATGTCCAGCCTTTACGCCGACATCGACGGCCCCGCTGGCGCCGAGATGGTCAAGTGGGCAACGCAGGATTTCGGTGGCAAGGTGCTGGGCCGTCCGATCGAAGTGCTGTCGGCAGATCACCAGAACAAGGCCGACGTCGCATCGTCCAAGGCGCGTGAATGGATCGACAAGGAAAACCTCGCAATGCTCGTCGGCGGCACGTCATCGGGCACGGCGATTGCCATGTCCAAGGTCGCAGCCGAAAAGAAGCGTCCGTTCCTCGTCGTCGGCGCCGGCTCGGCTCGGCTCTCCAACGAAGACTGCAACCCGTATACCGTGCATTACGCTTACGACACCGTGTCGCTGTCGAAGGTGGCAGGTTCCGCGCTGGTAAAGGCCGGCAACAAGAGCTGGTACTTCCTGACGGCCGACTATGCGTTCGGCGCTTCGCTGGAAGCCGATGCCACCACCGTGGTCAAGGCCAACGGCGGCACCGTCGTCGGCTCTGTCAAGCACCCGCTCAACGCGTCTGACTTCTCCTCGTTCCTGTTGCAGGCCCAGGGCTCCAAGGCCCAGATTCTGGCGATGGCCAATGCCGGTGGTGACTTCACCAACGCGATGAAGTCCGCCAAGGAATTCGGCATCACCAAGACCATGAAGGTTGCCGGACTGCTGGTATTCATCAACGACGTGCACTCGCTCGGTCTGTCCAATACCGAAGGCCTGCAGCTGGCCGACAGCTGGTACTGGAACCAGGACGACGCAAGCCGCAAGTTCGCCAAGCGCTTCTTCGACAAGTACAAGCGCATGCCCTCCAGCCTGCAGGCAGCCGACTACTCGGTCACGATGAACTACCTGAAGGCCGTGCAGACCGCGGGAACGACCGAAACCGACAAGGTCATGACCACCTTCAAAGGCATGAAGATCGATGACTTCTACAACAAGGGCCAGGTGCGCGCGTCTGACAACCGCATGATCCACGATATGTTCCTCTTCCAGGTCAAGAGCCAGAAGGAATCGACCACGCCGTGGGACTACTACAAGCTCATCGCCAAGGTACCCGGCGAACAGGCGTTCACGACGCCTGCAGATTCGAAGTGCAAGAAGTAAAGAGAAGCTGAGCAGATAGTCGGGCCACGCGGTCCGGCTGCAAAACAACGAGAGAAATTGATGGAGATCTTCGGCATTCCGATACAGGCGTTCATGGGCCAGCTCGTTCTCGGGCTGGTCAACGGCGCTTTCTACGCCATGCTCAGCCTGGGGCTCGCGGTGATCTTCGGCCTGCTGGACATCGTGAACTTCGCGCACGGCGCGCTTTATATGCTGGGTGCGTTCGCCGCCT
>JBDSKP010000560.1:0-7593 GCA_039916925.1 Duganella sp. | reverse complement strand
ACGGCCTCTTTCGGGGGTCGTTAGCTCAGCTGGTAGAGCAGCGGACTTTTAATCCGTTGGTCGCAGGTTCGAATCCCGCACGGCCTACCACCGAATTCAGTAGTAGAAAAAGCTCACGAATTTCGTTCGTGGGCTTTTTGCATTCTAGCATCTGCGCCTCTTCAGCGACTCCGCATCCGCACCAACGCAATATAACTCGGCTGGCTATCACTTGGACTTATAATCTTGGTGAATATATAACTATCAAGACGGCGCGCGCTTCGTTTCGCACCATGGCGAAGGACTAACATGAAAACCGCTGCGTCCAAGAAAAGCCTTAGACATCATTCGCCTTCCAGCCGGAACGACGGCAACAGCATGCACCTTACGGTGGAAAATCTAAAGCTGTGGAGCAGTGTGTCAGTGTTCGTCGGCGCATTCTGCCTCTTCGGCTATTTTCTATATATCGATTATTTCCCGTTATTCGACCTCTCCGCAGTAGCGAGCTACCTTTTTTCAATCGCCTACGTATGCATCATCGTCGGGATAGCACTTTTGCTTGCCGTCCTCTCACCTTACCTTGGCGTTGGGATGCTGATCCGCTCAGACCGCCATCGGCAAGGGACAGAGAAGCAACATCGAGACATCGCGGGTTGGATGCTGTTCCTCGTTGTCGCCCAAGCGATCACCGCAGTTGTCGTGGGTATTTATTTGTATATGGGCTGGGAAATGAAATGGGCATTCCTGCTTGTGAGCTCGTTGTTGGTACTTGTCGCACGCGTATTTGCATCTCTAGTACAAAATATGCATATGCGCAAATATCGGCATCTTTATCCGATCGTTAGCGCTGACAATCGGAGTGTACTTACACTCGAGGCCGCCACACGCGCTAGAAAATTCATCAAACGAAAGCAGGTAAATAAGCTCTTTGTTGCCAAAACAGCGGGCGCATCTTTTCTGAATATCTGGCAGGTCGTCCCAGGCCTAATACTGTTCGGAACGCTGACATTGAAGTCACCAAATTTTTCCCACGACTATTGGGCAGGAGCCAGCGCCTACCTACTTGCGGTCTGTTTCCTGGCCACGACAGGCGGTTTTTTGCTGGCGTTCACCTTTTCACCTCAACACCGCAAACACCTACTACTGGCAATTCCGGCGTCCTACCTTGTACTACAATATTTGCTCTTCACCGTTAATGCGGGAGGACTTCTTCCCATGACATTCGCGCGGATTACAAAAACAGGTAATTTCCGTGCAACTAAGGTAGTCTTATCCGCTAAAGCCTGTGAAAGCGTCGGCGCCATAATCGCCACGGGGTGCGGAGGCGATAAATCTCCGCCTATTCAGCTATGCAATGTTCACATCATGTCACGCGTTGGCAGCGAAAGCTACCTGCGTGTCGCTGAAAAGTATCCGGGAAAAGATGGCAAGTTCGCCGTGCGGCGATTGTTTATAGCCACAGCAGACATTACTGCGATGCAGGTCGATTTCGACACCAAACTATTTCGCCTAGAATCAATAGACGAGGACCTTTCCAAGAAGAGTTCTGAATGCGGAGGTGCGCGTTCCATTTTGTATGGCGACTCTGCATTTAGTTTTGATAGCTTCGAATTAAGCGAAGCAGGGAAAACTCAATTAACTCAATTAACAAGGACGATAAAGGACAATGCTAGAGGCATTCGCGAAGTCATCATCGCAGGCCACGCGGACATGATCGGTACAGCAGCCCATAACAACTGGCTTGCTGAGCGTCGTGCGACGGAAGTCCGGCTTTTCATGGAGCGAGAACTTAGAACTCTAGAAACACGGCCGGCATTGCGCTCCCTATCCGCAGGTAGCACCGAGCCACTCGTGCTCGATTGTGCCGGCGCGAAGAAAAAAATAGAATGCGAAGCGCCGAATCGCCGCGTGGAGATCACTATCATCTCGTCGGAATCGCCGGCGGAGGACTAACGCAACCTATTACGTTTGCTCCAAGCTGACGGGGTTGAATTTGCCGCCCGCCGCGCTGCGCGAGCTCATCCGGGTCCAACGGGGGCGCGCTGCGACGCGGCGATCTCTCGCGTCGCTTCCATCGAGATGAGTGCCAACAACAATTTGTCAGAGCGATTCCCGGCTACATCACGTCAAAATCCGGTGCTCCGGCGAGGTCAGCCAGCGGAGGCAGCAGCCAGCGGGGTCAATAAACGCCGCGCACCATATAAACGCGCAAGCGATTGAGCGAAGACGCCAACTCCACGTCGCCGACGTTGACGGCTGTTATGATTGCCTAATTGAGCAGTGTATTTGACAACATTTATCGCCACCGGCATTTAGCCGTGGCGGACGCCACACGCCAACGCTCCACATTGATTGGTGACCGAGACATGAGCAACCGGACTACGTCAGCCGCCTGGGTCAAGGGAATCCGGGACGTGTTGCGGGATGAAGGACTGGACGTGCGCTCGCTGTTTAGCCACGCGGGACTGGACCTGTCCCAGCTCGGCAATCCGGAGATGCGCTATCCCACCGAAAAGGTGAGCCGATTGTGGGAGCTGGCGGTGCAACACTCTCCCAACGCCATGCTCGGTATCGCACAACGCCTTGGCTCCTCCGTACCCAACTTCGACGTGGTCGGCTACGCAATGATGTCGTGTTCCAATTTGCTGGCCAGCCTGGAGTGTCTGGTGCGATATGTGCGCGTGGTGAGCGAAGCGGCGTCGCTGGTGCTGCGCGAAGAGGCCGGCCGGTATTCGATCGAACTGATGCTGTTCGGTGACGAGCTTGCCGTGCCTCGGCAGCGCAGCGAGTACAGCTTCCTTACTTTGCTGTCCTTCCTGCGCTGGATCTCCGGGCGGCCGATCGCGCCACTATTTGTCGAGTTCAGTTACCCGGAACCGTCGAATCCGAGGTTATACGAGGAAGCCTTCCAGGGCCCGGTCCGCTTCAACGCCGCCACAAACCGCGTGGTGTTGTCCGAGTCCGACCTGACCGTGCCCCTGCCTACCCATAGTCCCGCGCTGGAACAGTTCCATGCGCAGTTCGCGCGCCAATGCCTGGCGCGCCTGGACAATCATCGCGTCAGCCGCAAGGTGGCAGACCTGATCGCGCAGAAGTTACGCGGAAGGGAGCCACGGCGCGAAGAGATCGCGCGGCTACTATGCCTTGGCGACCGTACGCTGCGGCGGCGCCTGGAGGAAGAAGGCACTACATTCCAGAAGATACTGGACGACACGCGACGCGACTTGGCGCGGCACTACTTCGCGCTGCAGCGTTATTCGGCAGGGGAAGTCGCCTACATGCTCGGGTTCACCGACCAGGGCACACTGTTCCGTGCCAGCCGGCGCTGGTTTGGCGTATCGCCGAAGCAGTATCAAACGCGTTGCTGCGCGCAATAGTGCCGCCGGCCCGCTCCGATCAACTTGCCGGTGGCGGCTTGGTCTGGCGCATGCCATTCATCATTTCCTGCGCGCGCTGCGCCTTTTGCTCCGACGTCAGATTGGGATCGTCCTGCGCGGCCATCAAAGCGATGAGCTTGCGCGTCATCGCCTCCTCTTCGCCGAACATGGCCTGCGCCGCCTCCTCCCCCAGATAGGAAACCCGCAGGGTGTGCAAACTGTCGAGCAGTTTCAAACGCTCCGGCTCGGTCTCCGGGGCGGTTTCGGGCGGGATGGTATGGGTCTGCGCCTTCGCGTATTGCTGGAATTGCCCCGACAGCACCTTCAGTTCCGCCGCCGCCTGCGGTGGCAGATTTTTTGCCGCCTTGTCCAGGTTGGCCGCCAACGTTTCCGGATTTTCTTCGAGTAATAGCTTCTCGAGATTCGCATGGGTATCGGCGTTGAGAACCAGCTTGCCACGGCTATCGGCGGCAAAAACCGGTGGCGTCATGGTGCTCAACGGTGAGTCCATGGCGGGCGAGTTTGCCGACGAAATAACAGCGGCCCAGGAGTTCAGCTGGCCGCCTCCGCCACCTTGGGCTGGCGCGCCGCCCCGGCCCGCCGCCGCGACGGCGTGGGCACCGGAACGGCTATCGCCGCCGGCCACTTGCTCGTCGCCGAAAGCGACCAGCAATATTCCCACCGCGGAAGCCACCGAGGCGATTGCTACGACGATCCACTTTTTCATTTTCGTGCTCATGTTCACTCCGGCGGGGGGGCGTGGAAAGGGGGCAACCCGCGCCCCCCGGTGTTACTCAATCAAAAAGGTCCGGTGGATCGGAAGGTCGCGAAGCGCGAGTCGCCATTCAAGAACTGGCTGTAGCGCGCGTCACCGTCAACGAAGCGCTTCATCCACGCCACCTGCGTGTAGCTTGCCGGTTGGCTGGCGGTTCCAGGGAAGAAATGATCGGCGCCCTGTATCACGCCGATCAATTTGTTCGTTGTCGCCGGCGTGGCGTTGTAGAACACGCTCGCATGGCTGGTCGGCGGCGCGACGGTGTCGGCGGTGCCGGCCAGATACGCCATCGGAACCGCCGAGCTACCCACGTTGTTGGTCAGCGACCACGGCGCGAAAGCCACGCCAGCCTTGAGTCCCGGGGTCATGCCGGCCGCCAGCATCGCGCCGCCGCCGCCCATCGACCATCCGGACACCGCTAGACGGCTGGTATCCATCTTGCCCGCTACAGGGCCCGTCGTCAGCGCCGTCACCGTGCGCAACGCGGCCAGCAATTGGTTGGCGCGGCTGGCCGGATAATCGTACACGCTGTTGGTGTTAATCGTCACCACCACGAAGCCGTGGGTCGCCAGCCGCCGACTGATCAAGGCGATCGAGGACTGCGTGGCGGTGAAGCCGGGGCACACCGCGACGACCGCATACTTCCCGGCCGTGTTTGGCGAGTACACGGTGCCGCCGCCGAAACCACTGCCGCGCACCGTCTGGCTGGACACCGCGAACGGCCCATCGGCCTGCACGCTGCTGAAGCTCGGCGCCGGACCGTTTTCGATGGCCAAAGCGTGGTTGGATGCGGCAAGGCCGGTGCACGCCAGCAGCAAGGCGGCAACGCCGGATCGCGTCGTATTAAATCGTTGCATTAAATGCTCCTGATAAATGATTGAATGTTGTCTTTTATTTTTTCGGTAAAGACGTCGAATGACCGCCCGGCGCCCTGGCGCCGTTCAGCCGATATCTTCACGTAGTGAATTGTCAATGATCACCGCGAACGGCCACTGGCGCACCGGGACAAACTAGTGGCTTTGGACGGCCAATCGCTGTCTTTTCCGCTGCCGTGAGCACCTGCGGGATGCGCTGCGCAATCGCCTCGGCGGCGCGCTATCCACCCGGCGCTGTCCCGGGATGCCGCGCCTGGAAATCGGCCACCATCGCGGCGGCGTCGCGGAACATCGCCGCTTCGGCGGCCACGCAGTCGCGGCGTTCGCGCGCGATGCGCTCGCGGTTCTCGTTCCAGTTGGCCGCGTTCAGCCGGAAGCCGAATTCCTCCGCCCCGGGCCCGGCGCCGGCCGCGCCGAATATCCTCGCTAATATCCGCTCGCCGAGCGCCGCCTTGAAGTGTCCCGACTCCCAGTACCAGCGCGTGCCGTGGACGACATCGCCCTTGGCCGGTATCGGCTCGCATTGCAGCTTGCCGTAGCCGCTGAAGTCCCACAGCACCACGCGCGCCTCCGGATGGGCGCCGTTGAGACGCGTAACCTCGCGCAGCAGCCGCAGCTTCCACTGTTCGAACGCGGGCCACAATCCGGTCTGCTCCATCATCGCCATCAGCTGCGCGTGGTAGGGGTAGATGATCAGATGGACGTCGGTCTTTTCGCGCGCTGCGGCGTCCAGCAATCCGCCCAGGTCGCGCCACTCGGAGGAACTGTCACCGCGCGACCGCGCGATGCCGTGCGGCGCCCGCGAAAAGTTCCTGGCGTTTTCCACCGCGCGCTGCTGGAACAGCGAGTGGTAGCCGTCCTCGCGTGCGAAGCGGAGATAGTCGTGCAGCGGGTTGAAGCCGCGCGCGGTCATGGTGCCGGCGTCCGGGTCGCGCTGTATCCCCAGTGTCGCAATCGCGTCGAGCACGGCGTTGAGCGAGAACAGGGTTTCGACCTTCCAGCGCTGGCCGGCCAGGCCGGTGGGCGGCGACGTTACCGCGGCCTCCGCGCTGTCCGGATCAAGCAGGAAATCGAAGAAGTCCACCCCCAGCAGCAAAGTCGACGGCGCCGCGCCGGCCGCCCGCAAATGCTTGAACTGTTCGCGCGAGGTGCCGACGCCGGTTCCCGGTATCGCCAGGTTGTAGGCCGGGCGGACGGCCGCACCCAGTTGTTCGCCGTCGGGATCGATGCCGATGTCGATGCGGGAGTTGCCCATCAAAACCGTGGCCGGCCGCAACGCCTTCGCGCCGGCGAGCTTGATCTCCGATTGAAAATGTTCGGGGCGCGGCTTGACGGCGTTGACGCCGGCGATGTCGACCAGCCGGAACAGGCGGTAAGGATCGACCACCACCACAAACAGGACGACCAGCAGCACGCCGGCCAACAGCGTGGCGACCATCCATTTGATAAATCCGGCGTAGCTGTGGTCCCCTGCCATGCGCGCTTCCTAAAATTGAAAATACAAAAACTCGGCGGGGCGTCCCAGCGACAGCAGGCAAGCGAGCATCAGCACACTGACGACCACCGCCCAGCGCCGGTTGGGCAGCCACGCCAGCGGCACGGCAGGCAAGGCCGGATAACCACCGGCCGCCGGATGGTAGTCCAGCGCGGGCTCGTAACGCCGCATGATTTGCTGCGTGTTCGGCAGCAGGAAGCAGATCGCCGCCGCCACCAGCACCCACGACCAAGTTTGCACGAAGCGGGTGCCGCCGCCGATGTAAAAGCTCACGCCCAACTGGTCCATCATCGGCCTTAGCACGCGCAGCGGCGCAGCCAGCGATTCGGGCAGCGCCACGCCGCCACTGCCGCACATGGCGCCGACGATCGTCACCGCGCGCGAAAAATCGGTGGCGCGGAAAAACACCCACGCGAAACAAACGGCGGCGAAGGTCAGCGCCATGCCGGCCAACCGCCAAGGCAGCGACGCCGTGGGCAGGCGCCACCGCCCGGCGACCGCGATCCACGCGTGGTTGACCATCAGGTAGCCGCCATGCAGCAGGCCCCACACGGCGAAGTTCCAGCCGGCGCCGTGCCACAAGCCGCCCAGCAGCATGGTCAACATTAAATTCAGATAGCGGCGCACCGGGCCGCGCCGGCCACCGCCCAGCGGGATGTACAGGTAGTCGCGCAGGAAGCGCGACAAGGTCATGTGCCAGCGGCGCCAGAAGTCGATGATGTTGACCGACTTGTATGGCGAATCGAAATTGAGCGGCAGGCGGATGCCGAAGATGCGCGAGATGCCGATCGCCATGTCCGAGTAGCCCGAAAAATCGAAATACAGCTGGAAGGCGTAAGCCAGCACGCCGCCCCACGCCACCAGCAAGCCTTGCGGGTCGGACTGGTTGAAAAAGAAATTCGCGTGCGGCGACAGGTTGTCGGCGATCAGCACCTTCTTGGCCAGGCCGATGGCGAAGATGCTCAGGCCGATCGCGACGTTGGCGGCCGACAGGCGATAGCTGTCCCGGCGTTCGAACTGCGGCATCATCTCGGCGTGATGCAGCACCGGGCCGGCGATCAGGTGCGGGAAATAGGTGATGAACAGCAGGTA
>JBDSKP010000559.1:0-5337 GCA_039916925.1 Duganella sp. | reverse complement strand
CGAATCGGAGCGGGTCTGACCCTCGGTGTTGCCCTTGTTGCGCGACAGCGTGTAGTTGACCTTGCCGTACCAGCCGTTGCGCAGCGGGTGTTCGGCGTACAGGTCGAGCGCGGCGTAACTGCGTTTGACTTCCGGATAGCCGAGCTCTTCGGCCGTCAGATGCACCGGCGTCAGCTTCGAGCCGTCGCCGGCATAGTCGACCAGGAAGTCGCCGGCCTTGCCCGGATTGAACAGCGCGCAGTTGAACACGAAGTTGTTTTCGATGCCATGGTCGGCGGCGTACTTGTCGAACGGACGCTGGTCGCAGAAATCGTCGATGGTCGATTTGAGCTTGCGGTAGGTGACCTTGGCGCCGAAGTTCAGGCTGGGCGAGTAGGCGCGCTCGAAGCCCAGGATCAGTTCATCCTGGTACAACGAGTCCATGTTCAGCGCGGCGACGCCGCGCGGATCCTTCGACTGGCCGAACTCGTTGTTGGCCGAATACAGGCCGCCCAGCGCTTTCAGGCCCAGCGGCGCGCCGGTGACGGGGTCGACCCCGGTGTAGGTGAAGTATTCCGACGTGTTGAGCGAGGCGCCGGCCGCGCGCACGGCCACGTTGGTCGGCATCTGCAGGTGGTAGCGGCCGGCGTTGGCGAACACCTTGAGCGACGAGTCGCCGAACGCGTCCCAGGTCGCGCCAAAGCGCGGCGCGAGCTGGTGGCGCATCGACACGTAGGGCTGGCCGTCGCCGTTGTAGTTGGTGAACTGCTCGTTGCGCAGACCCGCCTTCAGGATGATCTTCGACGTGGCTTGCCAGGTGTCCTCGATGTACTGCGCTTCCTGGTCGACCGACGGCGTCGACACGCCCGAGGAATGGATGCGCTGCACATAATACCCCTGGGCGCCGAAGCCGCCATTGGTCGCCGGCGCCGGAATGGCCGCGTTGATCGGCGAGTTCGGGTCCTTGGCGAAACCGTAGGTCCACTGGCCGCCGCCGGCGCGGCTGGTGCCGGCCTTCGAGCTGATCTTGTTCTGGTCGGCGCCGGCGCGAATGGTGTGGTCGCCCACCTTATATTGCAGGTTGAGGTTCATGACCTTCTGCTTGTCGAACGCGCCGGGGGTCAGGATGTTGCCGGTCGTCGTCTGCGGGCTGGTGTAGGAAAAGCCCGGGATGCGCGCGTTGGCCGGCGCGCTGACCTGGAACAGCGTCGCGTTGTAGCCCACCGGGTCGTACACGTGCTCGGTCGTGCTGTTGCCCACCATCGCCGTCAACGTCACGTCGTCCGACAGGTTGCCGGTGTAGTTGAGGATCTTGATTTCCGCGCCCACGCGCGCCGCCACCGGGGTCGGGCCGTAGCTCTCGTAGTGCGCGCCGCCGTTCTTGGTGTCGCCATGGGTCAGCGCGGCGTAGTCGAAGCCGTAGTACGAGCGGTCCGACTTCGGAGCGTCGTTGATGTAGGTCCCTTCCAGGCGGTGGTCGTCGTTGATGTTCCAGTCGACCTTGACCAGGCCGCGGTTGATGGTGTCGCGCCGCCGTTCCCAGCCGGTCAGCGGGGCCGTGGTGCTGTCCACGTTGGCGCGGATGCCGTCCAGATCGGTCTTCGTGCGCTCGAGGTTGGCATACAGGAACAGCGTGTCCTTGATGATCGGACCGCCCACGAACACGTTGGCGATGGTCTCGTCGCGCGTGTTGTCCTTGTAATAGGTGTAGAGCTTGCCATCGGTCGGCTGACCGTTATTGCCATAATAGATGTTCTTCTGCGTCGAACGCAGCGAATTGGGCTCGACGCTGACGCTGCCGCCCACCTCCCAGGTGTTGGTGCCGCTCTTGGTCGAGATGTTGACCACCCCGCCGGTCGAGCGGCCGAACTCGGCGCCGAAGCCGCCGGTCAGGATTTGCGCGCCGCCGATGGCGCCGAACGGCAGTTCGGAGGTGCCGACCTGGAACAGCACGTTGGTGACCGGGAAACCATTGATGTAGAACGCGTTTTCCGACGCCGCCGAACCGCCGAAGCTGGGCGCGTTGCCGTCGCCGTAGCGCGAGTCGCCGCGGGTGGTGTTGGGCGCCAGTTGGATGATCGACGCCACCGACGGCGTGATCGGCAGCTTGGCCAGCTCGCTCGCCGTGAAGGTGGCGCCGCTGTTGGTGTTGGAGATGTCGATGCGGCTGCGGCGGCCGGCCACCTGGACCGCTTGCACGGCGGCGGTGAACGAGGCGTTGACGCCCTGGCCGACCCGGACCTCGACGTCGCTGCTATTGGCGACCTTGCCATCGCGGATCAGCTGGACCGAGTAGCGGCCCACCGGCAGCGCGGTCAGCTGGTAGCGCCCGCCCGCCTCCGGCAACGCCGTGCGCTTCAAGCCGGTTTCCTTGTTCTCCACCACGATGGAGGCGCCCGAGGGCATCTCGACCTGGCCGAAGATGTTACCCGAGGCGTTCGACTGCGCCATCGCCGGCCGCGTCACCGCGGCGGTCAGAGCCGCCGCGCCGAAGGCGATCGACAACGCATTTACTAGGACTGTTTTCTTGAACATGGGTTTCCCAATTTAAAAGGTGTGTTTTATAGGCATCGCTGGCCGTTCTCTCTCTGACGGAGATCTGTTTACCAACAATCACAGACCAGGAGTACCCCGGCCTGTCGATCCGATAAAACCATGTACAGAATTACACTGTCAATCGAGTCACTTTCATAATGCAATAAAACAACGAAATGACTAAAATTTGGGCAAATCGACGATAAATTCGTACAGACCCCAGGAATATTGCTTTACGATGAAGCCACACATTCCCCCTGCAATAATCTCTGGTTACATTTTTTATATATAAAAAATTTGTTTTTACGATACATTATTTTCTGATTTCTTAATTTACAGAATTTTTGAATTTTCCGCACCGGGGCGGCCCACGGTGGCATCCTGTCTTGGTGCGAATTTCGCCAGAGAACCGGGCCGGTGCACAAACAAGGCGCTCGCGCGCACCACGGCGGCGCCCATTTTGTAACTTCCAGTCATAACCATAAGTAAGTCACAAAGACGAGGGCGTAGCGATTAAAATTGGCGGTCACCACCGAACGGACTTTCGCATGCCCCGCTTTTACATCCCCCAGCCGCTGGCCGTCGGCCAACTCGTCCCCCTGCCCGAGCCCGTGGCCCATCACATCCAGGTGCTGCGGCTGGCCGAAGGCGGACTGGTCACGCTGTTCAACGGCGAGGGCGGCGAATACAGCGCCACGCTGACCCGCATCGAGCGGCGCGGCGCCACGGTCGAGATCAAGGCGCACAACCCGCGCGACATCGAGCTGCCGTTCGCCATCACCCTGGCGCAGGCGTTGCCGGAGGGCACCAAGATGGACTGGATCATCGAAAAGGCGATCGAACTGGGCGTGTCGGGCTTCCAGCCGCTGGCCGCGCAGCGCTGCGTGGTGCGGCTGTCGGCCGAGCGCGCGGAAAAAAAGATGGGACACTGGCGCGGCATCATCGAATCGGCGTCCGAGCAGAGCGGCCGCAACCGTCTGGCGCAACTGGCGCCGCTGCAGGACTATAAGCAGTGGATCACCCAGCAGGACATGCACCGGCGCGTCATCCTGACGCCCCGCGCGCAGCAGTCGCTGCCGGACTGGGCGCGCCACCAGGGGCCGCAGGCGGTGACCTTGGTGATCGGCCCGGAGGGCGGCCTCAGCGAGCAGGAGGAAGAGGCCGCGCTGCGCCACGGCGCGCTGCCGCTGGCGATGGGCCCGCGCATCCTGCGCACCGAGACGGCGGCGCTGGCGGCCGTCGGCGCGCTCAGCGCGATCTGGGGCGGCATGTAATCACGTGCGCCAAGTAACCCCGCAAACACGTAGGGCGGATTAGCGCACAGCGCGTAATCCGCCAAGCGCCGCCGACAGCGCACGAGCCAGCCCCTACCTTTTGGTGAGTATTTACCAAACACCCGCGCATCGACTAATCTATGGCTTCGTTCAACTTTTATTGAAGAGGCCACATGAGCAAAATCGTCATCGTCTACCACTCCGGTTATGGACATACCAAACGTGTCGCCGAGTACGTCAGTGAAGGTGCCGGTGGCGAATTGCTGGCGATCGACGCCGAGGGCAACCTGCCGGACGGCGGCTGGGAAAAGCTGGCCGCGGCCGACGCCATCCTCTTCGGCACGCCGACCTATATGGGCGGCCCCAGCTGGCAATTCAAGAAATTCGCCGACGCCAGTTCCAAGGTCTGGTTCGGCAGCGGCTGGAAGGACAAGGTGTTCGGCGGCTTCACCAACAGCGCCAGCTTCAGCGGCGACAAGCAAAACACGCTGGTCTACCTGAACACGCTGGCCTCGCAGCACGGCGGCATCTGGGTCAGCCTTGGCATGCTGCCGTCCAACACCAAGGCCGCCCAGCGCACCGACCTCAACAACATCGGCGGCTCGGTCGGCGCCATGGCGCAGTCGCCGTCGGACGCCGGCGTCGATGAAATCCCGCAGGGCGACCTCGACACCGCCAAGGCCTACGGCGCCCGCGTCGCCGCCATCGCCGCGCGCCTGAAGTAAGCCGGACGGCGCCACCGTCCCCGCCCGCGCCGCCGCCAGGCCGCGCGGGTTTTTTTTATCGGCAAGGCGCGGCGGGCGGGCTATAATTTTTCTTCTGGCGACCGCCAGTTTCCACCATAAAAGAAAAGAGGCCGCCCATGGCTGAACCCGAAATCGCGATCCTGGAAGCGGCCGCCATCCAGGCCGCCAAAGCCGGCAAGGAGGAGGACGCCGCCCGCATGTGGGCGCGCGTGCTCGAACTGGCGCCGGCGCACGCGCCGGCCCTGTCGGCGCTGGGCAAGCGCGCCTTCCGCCACGGTGACCACGCCACCGCCCGCCTGGCCTTCGAGCGCCTGGTGCGCGCCAACCAGGACGATCCGCAAAACTGGATCAGCCTGGCGCTGGCGTGCCAGGCGCAAAAGGACGAGCAGGCCGAGGAAACGGCGATCCACAACGCGCTGGTGGCCGATCCGTCGAACATGGTGGCGCTGATCCTGCGCGCCAACCTGCTCGAGCGCCACGGCAAGACCCACCAGTCGGCGAAGGTGTACGGCGCCGTGGCCCAGGTGGCGCCGCCGCTGGAGCGGCTCGAACCGGGCATGCGCACCGCCGTCGAACACGCGCTCCAGTATGTCGACAACTACCAGGCCGGTTTCGGCCGCTTCCTCGACAACTTCCTCGAGCAGCAATACCAGCGGCACGCCGGCGAGGACCTGGGCCGCTTCCGCGAATCGATCGACATCATGGTCGGACGCAAGCGCCGCTACGAGTCCGCGTCGATGATGTACCACTACCCCGGCCTGCTGCCGCGGCCGTTCCTGCCGCGCGCCGACTTCCCGTGGCTG
>JBDSKP010000558.1:0-1707 GCA_039916925.1 Duganella sp. | reverse complement strand
GCCGGACTGCTGCTGTTCGCGCTGGCCGCGTTCGGCGTCTGGTGCTGGCTCGACGGCAACGCCGTGCGCGCGTGGCCGATCGCCATTGCCGTGCTGGTGGTGTCGTGTCCGTGCGCGCTGTCGCTGGCCACGCCCACCGCGCTGGCCGCCGCCACCGACAGCCTGCTGCGCCAGGGCGTGCTGGTGACCGGCCCGCAGACGCTGGAAACGCTGCACCGCGCCACCCACGTGGTGTTCGATAAAACCGGCACGCTGACCCACGGTTGTCCGGTGCTGCGGGAGACGCGGCAGCTGGGGGCGATGCGCGCCGACTTTTGCCTGCAGGTGGCGGCCGCGCTCGATGCCGGCAGCGGCCATCCGCTGGCGCGCGCCATCGTCGCCGCCGCCACGGAGGCGGGTGGCGGCGCCCGCGTCGACTGGCACGCGGACGCGCTGACGGAAGCGGCGGGACGCGGCGTCGAAGGCGGCGTGCACAACCGCCGCTACCGGCTCGGCAACGCCGACTTCGTCGCCAGGATCAGCGGCCCGGCGCCGCCGCACGTGGTCGCCGGCGGCACCACGCCCGTGTACCTGGGCGCCGATGGCCAATGGCTGGCCTGTTTTCAGTTGCACGACGGCCTGCGGGCCGACGCGCGGGCGACTGTCGATTACTTCCGTCGCGCCGGCAAGACCGTCGTGCTGCTCAGCGGCGACGACGACGCGCTGGCGCGCCGCGTCGGCGACGAGCTCGGCATCGGCACCGCGGTCGGCGGCTATCGGCCCGACGAGAAGCTGGCCTTCGTGCGGCGGCTGCAAATGAAGGGCGCGGTGGTGGCGATGGTCGGCGACGGCATCAACGACGCCGCCGTGCTGAGCGCGGCCGACGTTTCGTTCGCGATGGGCGAGGGCGCCGCGCTGGCGCAGGCGCACGCGGACGCGGTGTTGCTGTGCGGCCGGCTCGGCGCCGTGGCCGACAGCGCGCGCGTGGCCCGGCAAACGATGGGCGTGATCCGCCAGAACCTGGCCTGGGCCGGCCTGTACAACCTGCTGGCGATCCCGGCGGCGGCGCTCGGCCTGCTCAACCCGTGGCTGTCCGGCGTCGGCATGGCGGCCAGTTCGGCCGTGGTGGTGCTCAACGCGCTGCGGCTGCGTGGGCGTGGCGACAAGGACATGTGATGGAAGCCTTATTCCTGCTGGTTCCCCTCAGCGTGGTGATGGTGTTCGTGGCGTTGTGGGTGTTCTTCAGCGCCGCCGACGATGGCCAGTTCGACGACCTGGTCGGCCCGGCGCTGCGGGTGCTGCAGGACGACGACTCGGTTCACGACATAAAAGTCCCGCACCAGGATCCATGCGGAAAATTTTGATCCACATCAAGGTTTTTTGACGTCCCAAAAAGTACCCTTTGATCCACATCATCAAAGTGTTCTATGGGAGAATTTAGTGGACGGGAACTACAACTACAAGGTCGTCAAGCAATTCGCGATCGCCACCGTCGTCTGGGGCATCGTCGGCATGCTGGTGGGGGTGGTCATCGCCGCCCAGCTGGCCTGGCCGGCGCTGAACCTGGACATCCCCTGGCTGACCTATGGCCGCCTGCGGCCGCTGCACACCAACGCCGTCATTTTCGCGTTCGGCATCTGCGGCCTGTTCGCCACCTCGTACTACGTGGTGCAGCGCACCTGCCAGGTGCGGCTGTTCTCCGATACCTTATCGTCCATCACCTTCTGG
>JBDSKP010000557.1:0-2861 GCA_039916925.1 Duganella sp. | reverse complement strand
CTCGTTCCTGTTCTGCTGATCTTTTCGCGCAAGCGCCCTCCGCACCGTGCCGGCATAGGCAGGGCAGGTATCGGCCGGGCCAGCGGCGGCCCGGCCTGCATGGCTTATGCGTTAAAGGCGTCGCCGGGAATGCGCACGAATCCCTCCATCAGCACGCGCGCGCTGCGGCTCATGATGGCCTTGGCGACGCTCCAGTCGCCAGCGACCTGGGTTGCTTCGGCGCCCACGCGCAGGGTGCCGGACGGATGGCCGAAGCGCACCGCCTCGCGCGCGCCGCCGCCGGCGGCAAGGTTGACCAGGGTGCCAGGCACCGCCGCCGCCGTGCCGATGGCCACCGCCGCCGTTCCCATCATCGCGTGGTGCAGCTTCCCCATCGACATGGCGCGCACCAGCAAATCGACGTCGGTGGCGCCGACCTGCTTGCCGCTGGAGGACGTGTAGGGCGCCGGCCTGGCGACAAACGCCACCTTCGGCGTGTGCTGGCGCGTGGCCGCGTCGTCGATATGTTGGATCAGCCCCATACGCAGGGCGCCGTGCGCGCGTATCAGCTCGAAGCGCGCCAGCGCCTTGGGGTCGCCGTTGATCGCGTCCTGCAGCTCGGTGCCGGTATAACCGATATCCTGCGCGTTGACGAAGATGGTCGGGATGCCGGCGTTGATCATGGTCGCCTTGAGCGTGCCGATGCCGGGCACCTCCAGTTCGTCGATCAGTTGGCCGGTCGGGAACATCGAACCGCCAGCGCCCTCCTCGTCCGCCGCCGGGTCCATGAACTCCAGCTCGACCTCGGCCGCGGGGAAGGTGACGCCATCGAGTTCGAAATCGCCGGTCTCGCGCACTTCGCCGTCTGCCATCGGCACATGGGCGATGATGGTCTTGCCGATATTGGCCTGCCACACGCGCACCACGGCCATGCCGTTTCGCGGAACGCGCGACGGGTCGGTCAAACCGCCGCTGATGGCGAACGCGCCAACGGCCGCCGACAGGTTGCCGCAATTGCCGCTCCAGTCGACAAACGCCTTGTCGATGGAGACCTGGCCAAACAAATAATCGATATCGTGACCGGGTTGGTCGCTTTTGGAGACGATCACCGCCTTGCTGGTGCTGGAGGTGCCGCCGCCCATGCCATCGATCTGCTTGCCGTAGGGGTCGGGGCTGCCGATCACGCGCAGCAGCAGCGCGTCGCGCGCGGCGCCGGGCGCGCGCGCCGCCTCGGGCAGGTCCTGCAGGCGGAAGAAAACGCCCTTGCTGGTGCCGCCGCGCATATACACGGCGGAGATTTTGATTTGGGGTGCGCTGGTCATGTCATGCCGCCTTCACCGATTCAAGGAAATCCTGCGCGAAGCGCTGCAGCACCCCGCCCGCTTCGTAGATCGATACCTCCTCGCCAGTATCCAGACGGCAGATCACCGGCACCTCCACCCGCGCGCCACCGAGGCGATTGATCACCAGGGTCAGCGTCGAACGCGGCGTGCGCGCGCCGACCACGTCATACGTCTCGGTGCCGTCCAGCGCCAGCGTCAGGCGGTTCACGCCAGGCGTGAACTCCAGCGGCAGCACCCCCATGCCGACCAGATTGGTGCGGTGGATGCGCTCGAAGCCCTCGGCCACGATCGCCTCCACGCCCGCCAACCGCACGCCCTTGGCCGCCCAGTCGCGCGACGAACCCTGGCCATAATCGGCGCCGGCGATGACGATCAGCGGCTGCTTGCGCTCCATGTAGGTCTCGATGGCCTCCCACATGCGGGTGACCCGACCTTCCGGCTCCACCCGGGCCAGCGAACCGGCCATCACCTTGCCGTCCTGCCCGCGCACCATCTCGTTCTTCAGGGTCGGATTGGCGAAGGTCGCGCGTTGCGCGGTCAGGTGGTCGCCACGGTGCGTGGCGTAGGAATTGAAGTCCTCCTCCGGCAGGCCCATTTTCGCCAGATACTCGCCAGCGGCGCTATCGAGCATGATGGCGTTCGACGGCGACAGGTGGTCGGTGGTGATGTTATCGCCCAGCAGCGCCAGCGGACGCATGCCCTTCAACGGCCGGGTGCCGGCCAGCGCGCCCTCCCAGTATGGCGGACGGCGGATGTAGGTGGTCCGCGGGCGCCAGTCGTACAGAGGGCTCACTTTCAGGCCGTCGTCCTCCTGCTTGGCGAACATCGGGATATACACCTTGCGGAACTGCTCCGGCTTGACGCTGGCGGCGACGATGCGGTCGATCTCCTCGTCGGACGGCCAGATGTCCTTGAGCGTGACCGGCTGGCCGTCGGCATCAATGCCCAACACATCCTTCTCGATATCGAAGCGGATGGTGCCGGCTATCGCGTACGCCACCACCAGCGGTGGCGACGCCAGGAACGCCTGCTTCGCGTACGGGTGGATGCGGCCATCGAAATTGCGGTTGCCCGACAGGACGGCGGTCGCGTACAGGTCGCGCTCAACCACTTCCTTCTGTATCGCCGGATCGAGCGCACCGGACATGCCGTTGCACGACGTGCAGGCGTAGGCCACCACGCCGAAGCCGAGCTTTTCCAGCTCCGGCATCAGCCCCGCCTCCTCCAGGTACAGGGTCACGGTCTTGGAACCCGGGGCGAGCGAACTTTTCACCCATGGCTTGCGGGTCAGGCCGCGCGCGTTGGCGTTGCGCGCCAGCAGACCGGCGGCGATCATATTGCGCGGATTGTTGGTGTTGGTGCAGCTGGTGATGGCGGCGATGATGCAGGCGCCGTCCGGCATCAAGCCTGGTTCGTTTTCCACCACGCCGCTGATGCCGCGCGCGGCCAGCTCCGAGGTCGGCACGCGGTTGTGCGGATTCGACGGACCGGCGATATTGCGCACCACCGACGACAGGTCGAACGTCAGCACGCGCTCGT
>JBDSKP010000556.1:0-3770 GCA_039916925.1 Duganella sp. | reverse complement strand
CCCTTTGGCGCCCGGATGGGTCGCGCCCGGTGCAACGTGTTCGGCATTCAACCAATCGTGCTGGTTCCAGCCGCGGCGCACCGCCGGATGGTGTTCGGACACCAGCGAGACCACATCGTCCTCGAATAACGCGCCCAGGTGCAGGTCGTCGGGCGGCGTCATCCAGTTGCCGATCACGACATCGACCTCGCCCTGCGCCAGATGTGCACGGTAGTCGGCATCCCGCGACAAGGGCCGGATGTCGATCCGGCACGACGGCGCCTGGCTCTTGAGCTGGCTGACCAGTCGCGGCAGGAACTGGCTATCGAGGTAATCACTGGCTGCGATACGAAAACTCTGCTCGGTACTGGCTGGATTGACGGCGGGGTTGGCGCGCAGCGCTTGCAGCGCGCGCTCGCGGTTCTCTTCCGGCACGCTGAGCAGATAGGCGTCGGTGACGGTCGGGCCGTCGACCATGCGCGCGCCCTGCGCTTGCAGGATGCGCCGCAGTTCCCGTTCGGTGGTGTTGGGTTGGAACATGAACACCAGATTGCCGGTCGCCGCGCCGCCCGCGCCGTTGCCCAGCACATGGTAGGCGGCGGACGGCTGGTCCGGGCGCATCAGCAGCGCGACCAGGCCGACGATCAACACCCATTGCGCCGCCACCGCCCAGCGCAGCCACGACGGCTGGTTGGCGGCGCCGCCGCGCCACCAGCGTTGCGGCGACAATGGCGGGGCCGCCGGCGGCGTCGCCGGGCCGGCCGATACCGGCTCCGCCGTCGGGGCCTGGACCTGCGTCCCGGCGCTCGGCTCCTGCGCGCCCAGCGCCGGCATCATCCGCGCCCATGCCCGTTCCATGTCTACGCCATCCGGCAAGGCCAGCGCGTCGCGCCCGGCGTCGGCTTGCGTCGCGGCGCGCAGATGGCGCTCCCATTGCAGGTCCTGGCGGCATTGCCCGCAGACGTGCAGATGCTGCTCCACGCGTTGGGCGTCGTCGGCCGGCAGTTGCGATGACGCATACCAGGGCAGCAGTTCCTGCACCGCCTGGTGGGCCGGGATATCCATCCTGAAGACGCGCCCGTTCATCGACTGTTCTCTCTCTCGTTCCACAACAAATCCTTCAATCTGTGCCGCGCATGAAACATGCGGGTTTTGACCGTGTTCACCGGGCAATCGACCACTTCAGCGATATCGCTGTAGGCCATCTCGTGATAGTAGGTTAGCACCATCACCGCGCGCTGCGCCGCCGGCAACTGGTCGAGCGCCTCGGCGACGGTCGCTTGCAGCTGCTGCCGGTCCAACGTCTGCTCCGGCTGGTTGCCGCTTTCATCCTGGTACAGCGACGCATCGGACTCGACCGGATCATCGCCGCCGCGCAAGCCCTTCAGCGTCTTGCGGTAGGCGATGGCGAAAATCCATGTCGACGGCTTGCAACTGCCGTCGAAGCTGGCCGCTTTTTGCCACACGACCAACATGGTGTCGTTGACAACCTCCTCGATCAGCGGGGCGTTGCGGGTCATGCGGCCGATAAAGCGCGACAGGCGCGAAAAATACGTCCTGTACAGCTGCTCGAAGGCGGCCCGGTCCCCGCCCGCGACCCTGGCCAGCAGGCGCGCCTCGTCCGAATCCGGGGTCGAGCCCTTGGTCAGGCCCTGTGTTTGCTGCATCCACCATCCTCCATTGTTTCCCGTTGATGCCTTTCCAAGCGCAAAAGGTTCTACTAAACAGGAAATAATGGGCGAAACACGCGCGCCGGGTCAAAACCTGTCCATGACGCATGCTACCACCGGGATTCGGATACCATGGCATTCATGAACCTGAACGCCCACATCGACCATTTGCAGACATTTCTGCACCGGCACCGGCGCGTGCTGGTGCTCACCGGGGCCGGGCTCAGCACCGATTCCGGCATTCCCGACTACCGCGACAAGGATGGCGTCCGGCGCGGCCGCACGCCGATCCAGGGGCCCGATTTCCGCCGCGACGAGGGCGTGCGCCGCCGTTACTGGGCGCGCAGCATGGTCGGCTGGCCGACCTTGGCGCGGGCCACGCCAAACGTCGGCCACCGCGCGCTGGCGGCGCTGGAGCAGGCCGGCCGCATCGACGGCCTGATCACGCAAAACGTCGACGGCCTGCACCAGCGCGCCGGCAGCCGCGACGTGATCGAACTGCACGGCAACGTCCATGGCGTCGTCTGCCTGGACTGCCGCCGCGTCAGCGCGCGCGCCGCGATCCAGGCCGAATTATTGGAGGCCAATCCCGGCCTGTTCGCCGTCGGCGCCGAGGTGCGCCCCGACGGCGACGCCGAGGTCGAGCTCGAGGCGCTGCAACACTTCCACGTGCCGGTATGCGCGCATTGCGGCGGCACCTTGCAGCCCGATGTGATCTTCTTTGGGGACAATATCCCGCCGCAGCGCACCGCCGACGCGCTGGCCATGATGGAGCGGGCCGACGCCTTGCTGGTCGTGGGTTCGTCGCTGATGGTGTTTTCGGGCTACCGCTTCTGCAAGCTGGCGGCGGCGTCTGGCAAGCCGATCGCGGCGATCAACCTGGGCAAGACCCGGGCCGACGACCTGATCGGACTAAAGGTGGAGGCGGCCGCCGCCGACGTGCTGCCGCGCCTGTTGTGAGCGTTTTCCAACCCGCCCGCCTGAGCCTGGGGGGCGTACCCGTCGGGTACGACCCCGCGTGGGGCTGCGGGTCTACAAGCATTAGTTCCGCTGCAACATCGAGCGGACGATGGCTTCCTTGGCCAGCACATAGTCCTGCCCGGCCAGCACGAAATTGGTGTTCGGCTGGATCACCTTGACATTGATGAACACCATGTCGCTCGTTTCGGCGTACGAGCCGACCACGATCGCCTGGGCGTTGTGCGCGGTGGCCACTTCGCCGATCTCGCGGGTGAGCATCAGTTCGCCCTGGTTGCGCTTCAGATAGACATTGTTGCGCAATTTCATTTCTATCATGCTCAGACCGCCCTGCGCGAGGCGGGTCGACAGTTGCTCCGACACCAGGCGGCCCAGGGTCGTGGTCTGCTCGAGCGCGTCGATGTTGACGATGGTGGCCATGATCAGCGGCTTGTCGGCGGTCAGCTTGCCGTTCAACTGGTGGATCAGCGAATCGGCGGCCTTGTAGTTGGCGTCGATGAACTGGTTGGGCGAGATCGTCGAATAATTGCCTTCCTCCTTGGTCGTGGTGGAGGAGCAGGCCGCCAGCAGCAGCGGCAGCGCCAGCGCGGCGGCGCGGGCCAGGGATGTGATCGGCATTTACATGTCTCCGCGCACTTTGAAGGTGCGGGTCAGTTTGTTGGTTTCCGGCTCCGGATCGACGATGCCGTACAGCTCGCGGTCCGAATCGGCCACGTAATAGGCCGACGTGGTGCGCGCCAGATAACGGTACTGGTCGGAAACCGAAAGCGTGACGATGATTTCGGTCTGCGGCGTGTCACCCGGGGCGAACTGGGCGTTGGTGCTGTCGAACGGGTCCCAGCCGGTGCCGATGGCGCGCCAGCGGCCCAGCGGCGCCGGCTCCAGCTCGGCCATCGACACGCCGCCGGGCAGCGCGGTGCGCTCGCCGATGGGGCGGTATTGCGGACGGGCGGCGCCGAAGGTGACGGTCTGCACGTCCAGATCGATCTTGAGCGAACCGGCCGGCGTGCGCGAGACGACGTAGCCGTCGTTGACGAGCGAGGTCGTCAACTGGGCCACCAGCGCGCGCTGGAAGGCGTTCGGGTCCTTGGGTTGGTTGATGTAGACGGGACGGGTCGGGCTTTTCTTGAGCTCGGCCACCAG